>NZ_CP009438.1:1572500-1815000 GCF_000761215.1 Streptomyces glaucescens
TCGGCGGGATACCTGCGGGATGGCGCAGTGCCTCGGAGAACGAGTCAAGTGCGCGACGCGGGGCGCTGCAACCGATGGGCCCGGCGACTGCGCCGAAAGACGGACCGCGATCGTGCGCCGGGGGCGTAACCGGGCGCCGGGCGGCGCGTTGTTCCGCGTGACGGCCGTGGCGGGGTCGACCCCCGAGCCCCCACCACGGCCGCGAAGACCCCGCCGCCCCGGTCCCGGCACCGGGGCGTGCACCGGCCGGGACCGGGGCGCCCTTCAGGGGGCGTCCCGGCGCGCTCCGCGCGGCAGCCGGCCCGGCGTTCCCCAGGGCCAGGGTCTTTCGTCCGGATCAGGCGCGAGCCCGGCATGATCCGAACGAGGCCCTAGGCCAGCCCCGCGCGCTCCAGGGCCTCGGTGCCGGCCCGCAGCGAGGCGAGCCGCTCGTCGAGCGTGAAGCCCGCGGGAGCCAGGCTGAGGGTGGTGACCCCGGCCTCGGCGTAGGCCCTCATCCGGTCGGCGATGCGGTCGACCGAGCCGAGCAGGGTGGTCTTGTCGATCAGGTCGTGCGGAACGGCGGCCGCGGCGCCCTGCTTGTCCCCGGAGAGGTACTTGGCCTGGATCTCGGCGGCCTCCCGCTCGTAGCCCATGCGCCGGGCGAGCTGGTTGTAGAAGTTCTGCTTGGGGCTGCCCATGCCGCCGACGTACAGGGCGGTGTAGGGACGGAAGGTGTCGGCGAGGGCGGTGACGTCCTCGTCCGCGCCGACGGCCAGCGGGAGCGTCGGGCAGACGTCGAAGCCGTCGAGGGTCTTGCCGGCCTTCTCGCGGCCGGCGCGCAGGTGCCTGATCGCGGTCTCCTCCAGGTGGTCGGCGGAGGGGAAGATCAGCAGGGCGCCGTCGGCGATCTCGCCGGTCTGCTCCAGGTTGCGGGGGCCGATCGCGGCGATGTACAGCGGGATGTGCTCGCGCTGGGGGTGGACGGTCAGCTTGATGGGCTTGCCGGGGCCGCCGGGCAGCGGCAGGGTCCAGTGCTCGCCGTCGTGGGTGAGGCGTTCGCGGCTCATGGCCTTGCGGACGATCTCGACGTACTCCCGGGTGCGGGAGAGCGGCTTGTCGAACTTGACGCCGTACCAGCCCTCCGAGACCTGGGGACCGGAGACGCCGAGGCCGAGCCGGAACCGGCCGCCGGAGAGGGAGTCGAGGGTGGCGGCCGTCATGGCGGTCATGGCGGGCTGGCGGGCGGGGATCTGGAAGATGGCCGAGCCGACGTCGATCCGGCTGGTCTGGGCGGCGACCCAGCTCAGCACGGTCGCGGCGTCCGAGCCGTAGGCCTCGGCGGCCCAGCAGACCGCGTAGCCGAGGCGGTCGGCCTCCTGGGCGACGGCGAGGTTGTCCGCGTCCATTCCGGCGCCCCAGTAGCCGAGGTTGATGCCGAGCTGCATGACCATCCCCTTACTGATCAGTAACGTCCCTGGTGGGGCCGACCCTACCGCGTGGACGGCCGGCGCACGCGGGCCCGGCCGGGGACCGCGAAACCGTTGTCCACAGGCAACCCACGGCAGCAGTCGCGGCCAGTAATCTCGGCGGACATGGAGCAGAGGCATCTCGGCCGCACCGGCCTGCGTGTGTCCCGTATCGGTCTAGGCACCCTGACCTGGGGCCGGGACACGGACGAGCATGACGCGGCGGACCTCCTGAAGACGTTCTGGGAGGCCGGCGGGACCCTCGTCGACACGGCGGACGTGTACGGGAACGGAGAGGCCGAATACCTGCTCGGACGCCTGCTGGACGGACTGGTCCCGCGGCGGGACCTGGTCATCTCCACCAAGGCCGGCAGCGTCCCCGATCCCGACCGGCGGTTCGACGGCTCCCGAGGGCACCTGCTGGCCGCCCTCGACGCCTCCCTCACCCGGCTGGGAACCGACCACGTCGACCTGTGGCACGTCCACGCCTACGATCCCGGGACACCCCTGGAGGAGACGCTCCAGGCGCTCGACCTCGCGGTGAGCAGCGGACGGGCGCGGTACGCCGGGGTCTCCAACTTCTGCGGGTGGCAGCTCGCCAAGGCGGCGACCTGGCAGCTGGCCGCGCCGGGCACGCGGACCCGGCTGGCCGGCACGCAGATGGAGTACTCGCTGCTCCAGCGCGGCGTCGAACGGGAGGTGCTGCCCGCGGCGATCGACCTCGGCATCGGGCTGCTGCCCTCCTCGCCGCTGGGGCGCGGTGTGCTGACCGGCAAGTACCGGGGCGGCGTGCCCGCGGACTCGCGCGGCGCCTCCGACCACCTGGCGCCGTTCGTGGAGCCCTACCTCGACGACACGGCCGCCCGGATCGTCGACGCCGTCACCACCGCGGCGGACGGGCTCGCGGTGACCCCGCTGCAGGTGTCGCTCGCCTGGGTGCGCGACCGGCCGGGCGTGACCGCGCCGATCGTGGGCGCGCGCAACGCGCAGCAGCTCACGGCGGCACTGTCAGTGGAGGCGCTTAGTCTTCCTGACGAGATCTGCCGGGCGCTCGACGATGTGTCGGCGCCCGTGCACCGCTATCCCGATCACGACTGGAGCACGCTGTGAGCACGGAGCCGGAGACCACCGAGGACGCCGCGCAGAGGACGCCGGGCGCCGCGGCCGAGGGCGGCACCCCCGGGTCCGGGGCCGGGGACCCGGCGGGACCGCGGGGCTCCGGGGCCGACGCTGAAGGACCCGGCGAGGCCGGCGGGGCTCGGGCCGGCGCGGACCCGGAGGGGGCGGCGGGCGGCCCGCCGGACGACGACGCTGCGGACGAGGCCGGCGGAGCGCCGTCCGCCGGGGCGGCCGGGACCGGCGCGGCCCAGGTGTCCGAGGCCGAGGCGGAGCTGCTGGCGCAGCGACTGGAGCGGGAGCGGATCGAGCGGCGCAAGGCCGAGAAGAAGGGGCCCATCGAGGCCGGCACCAAGCTGAGCGGCAAGGCCGCCGACCTGCTCGCCGCCGTGCGGGCCGTGGAGAGCGGCGAGAAGCCCGTGTCCGCGGTGTTCGCCGAGCCCGGTCCGGCGGCGCGGCGACCGGCGCCGGAGCCGGTGCGGCGCACCCAGCCGGTGACCCCGGCGGTCGCCGCCGCGCCCGCCCCGGGCACGGTGGACGGGGTGCGGCGGGTGCTGGCCGAAGGGGGCGCGCCCGAGGCGCTGGCGCCGCAGGCCGCCACCGTACTGGGGGACGGCGCCGAGGAGCGGCTGCGGGCGGACCCCTGGCTGCTGCTGAGGGTCCCCGGAGTGCGCCCCGAGCAGGCCGACGGGTTCGCGCGGGCGCTGCTCGGCGCGGCCTGCGGCCCCGACGACGAACGGCGGCTGCGGGCGGTCACCGTCTGGCTGCTGGAGCAGGCCGCGCTGGCCGGGCACACCGCGCTGGAGATGCCGGCCCTGACCGCCGCCCTGGCCCAGCGGGGCGTGCCCGACCCGGACGCTGCGGTGCACGGCGCCCTCGCGGAGGGCGAGATCCTGGCCTTCCAGGACGGGCTGGACGAGGCGGCGGAACCGGTGGATCCGGCGGAGGCCGGGGAGGGTGAGGCCGCGCCGGAACCCGTGCGCGTACTGGTCGGCCTCGAGCGGTACGCGCTGGCCGAGGAGAGCCTGGCCGACGGTCTCGCGCGGCTGATCGGCTCGGCGCCGCGGCAGGACGGCCCGGACGCGGACTGGGAGCGGGCGGCCGCCGCGGCCCGGGGCTCGGCCGCCGAGCTGATCCGGGCGGTCGCCGGGCACGGCCTGGTGCTGCACACGGGCGGCGAGGCGGCCCGCGCGGAGGCCGCGGAACTGCTGGGCGCGGCGGCGGAGCTGGGGCTGCGCGCCTGGGCCGCCGTGCACAGCCCCCTGGGCCGTGGCCGGTTCGCGCCGCAGGCGCCGGTCGCGACCCTGGCGGGGCTGCTGTCCGGCGCCGAAGGGCCCGGACGGGACGCCGACGGGGCCCTGGACGTGGACCTGCTGATCGTGCTCGACGCGCCGCAGCTCGACGTGGAGGCGGGCGCCTCGCTCGTCGAGGCGCTGCCGGACGGCGCCCGGCTGGTGCTGTCCGGGGACCCGGCGGTGCTGTGGTCGGCCGGGCCGGGTCGGGTCTTCGCCGATCTGCTGGCCGCGCGGCGGGTGCCGCAGATCGCCTCCCGCCGTCCGGATCCCGGTCCGCTGGGCGAGCTGGTCTCCGGGATCGGGGCCGGCGAGCTGCAGCAGGTCGACGCGCCGGGCAAGGAGGTCGTGATCGTGCCCGTGCGGGACGCGGGCGAGGCCGTGCACCGGACGGTGCAGCTGGTCGCCGACTCGGTGCCGCGGGCGATCGGCGTGCCCGCCGAGGAGACGGTGGTCATCACGCCGGGCCACGGCGGCGCGGCCGGCACCCGGGTGCTGAACGCCGCGCTGAAGGAACGGCTGAATCCCGGCCCCGGGCGCTTCGGCGGTTTCGACCCCGGCGACCGGGTCGCCTACTCCCCCGCCCCGGGCCGCACCGTGCCGGGACGCGTGGTCGGGGCCGACGCGGACGGGCTGCGGCTGTCGTGCGCGGGCGAGCCCGTCGTCGTCCCGCGCGAACGGGTGGAGCAGTGCGTACGGCACGGGTGGGCGCTGACCGCGCACCAGGCGGCCGGGGGCCGGTGGCCCGCGGTGGTCGCGGTGCTGCCGGGCGACGCCGCCCAGACACTCACCCGGCCCTGGGTCTACACCGCCTTCAGCCGTGCGGAGCGCCATCTGTCCGTGGTGCACGGGGTCGAGCAGGCCCTGCCGAGAGCCGTCGCCGAGCGGCCGGCCAAGCCGCGCACGACCCGGCTGCCCGACCTGCTGCGCCCGCAGACGCCCGCAGCCGAGTAGCCGGCGGACACGGCACGGCGGCCACCGGTCCTCCGGTGGCCGCCGTTCTCCCGGTGCTCTGCGTGCGTGCCGTGTGCTGGGTGCTGTGCGTCGGTGCTGTGCGTCGGCGGACCGGGTCGACGATCCGGGTCGACGATCCGGGTCGACGATCCGGGTCGAGGGCCCGTCTCGGGGGCCGGGTCAGCGGTCCGTGTCGGGGTCCGGGTCCAGGGGCTCCAGTTCGTCGTCCTCCTCCGCGTCCTCGTCCGCGTCGAGGTCGACGTCGTCCACGTCGTCGTCGAGGTCCTCGTCGAACACCGCACTGACGTCGAAGCGGCAGACCACCCGCTGCGGGTCCACGGACTCGAAGGGGGCGGCCAGCCATTCGCCGGGCTCGGGGAGTTCGTCGGAGGCGGTCACCCACAGCGTGGAGTCGGCCTCCTCCAGGCCGAACTCCTTGTGCCGGGAGGCGATCTCGTCGGGTTCGAACTCCCCGAACAGCAGGCCCAGCGCCCCGTTGACGGTCTCCGCGGCGTCCGAGTCGCCGCCCCCGTCCGCCGCCTCGATCCGCCGGGCCTGGGCCAGCAGCCGCTCGGGTTCCGCGACCGCGTAGTCGCGGCGGATCAGCACGCTGAGCGCGCTCGGTTCCTCGGGCCCCGCGTAGGGCGGCAGGGAGTCGTCCGCGCCGGGGATCTCGAAGGGCGTGACCTCGTCGTAGCGGTCGTAGAGCAGTTCGTCGTACGCCTCCGCGGCCGCGGCCAGCTGGTTGAACGCCTCGTAGACGGCCGGGTCGTCCTCCCCCGACCGGCGTTCGACCGCGGCGAGATGGCGGTCGAGCGCGGTCTTGACCGCCTCGGCGGCGGCGCGTACCTCGGCAGCGGTGGTGGGCTGCGCAGCATCAGACATACTGCAGACGCTATCCGTACCGGGCCCCAGCACGCACAATAGATGCGATGCCGGAATACGAATTTGTCGACGTGTACGTACCGCGCGGGGTCTCCCGCAAGGACGCCACACGTCTGCTGACGGACCATGCCGAGTACGGACACTGGGAGTTGCACCGCCTGAGCCTGCTGCGTGACGGCAGCCGCAGGGTGCGGCTGCGTCGGCGGATCATCCGCCAGGTGCGGGCCACCTGGTGAGGTGAGAGGCGCAGCGGAGCGGGCCCCGCCGGTCGGCGGGGCCCGCTTCGTCGCGTCGGCGTGTGCGATGCGTCACGCCGCGGCGCGTGCCCTGCGGTAGAGGACGGCGCCGGCGAGCAGCGCTCCCGCGCCGAGGGACGCGGCGGCTCCCACCGGCAGGCCGCTGCCGGTCTCCGCGAGCCGGCCCCCGGGGTCGCCCCCCGGAGTCCCGCCGTCGGTCCCGGGCGGGGTGTCCGGGACGCCGGGCTCGTCCGGGGTGCCCGGGTCGCCGGGCCGGCCGGGCTGCTCCGGTGTACCGGGCGGCGTCGTGCCGGGCGGTTCGGTACCCGGCGGGTCGGTGCCCGGCGGAGGGGTCCCCGGCGGTTCGGTGCCCGGCGGAGGGGTCCCCGGCGGTTGGGTGCCGGGCGGCGGGGTGTGACCGCCGCCGTCGGCGCAGTCGTTGCCGAGGGCCGCGTTGCCGAGACCGATGACGTCGACGGTGTTGCCGCAGACGTTGACCGGCGCGTGCACCGGCGCCTCGACGTGGTTGCCCGAGCCGACGCCGGGCGAGCCGGAGGTGTGCCCGCCCGTGTGCGCGCCGCCGGAGCCACCGTGGCCCCCCGGGCCGTCGTGGCCGGGCCGGCCGCACGCGTTGCCGGCCGCCGGGTTGAGCACCCCGACGACGTTCACGGTATTGCCGCAGACGTTGACCGGCACGTGCACCGGTGCCTGCACGGTGTTGCCGGACAGCACCCCGGGCGAGTGGGAGGCGGAGCCGCTCGCGCCGGAGTGCGCGTGGGCCTGACCGCCCGCTGCGGCGATCACCCCCGTGGCGGCCGCCACCGTCATCAGGCCCTTGCGGGTGGCCTGTCGCATTTCTGGATTCCCCTTCGACGTCGTGACGGAACCGGGTCGTGAGGCCCGGTCGTGAGCTGCCGGGAGAGCGACCGGCCCCGGAGCGCGTGGCGCGCGTTCCGGGGCCGAGGGGCTCAGGCCCTGGCTGAGGTGAGGCCCGATGTCACGCGTTGATGCAGGTGTTGCCGAAGGTGGGGTTCAGGAGCCCGATCACGTTGACCGTGTTGCCGCAGGCGTTCACCGGGATGTGCACGGGCACCTGGACCACGTTGCCGGACGCGACACCCGGGGAGTGCACGGCGGCACCCTGGGCGCCGGAGTCGGCGACGGCCATGCCCGCGCCCGCGAGAACGAGTCCACCGGTGGCGGCGGCAGCGGCGACGACCTTCTTGAGCATTGTTCCTCCTAGTTGGCAATGCGATCCCAAGCCTCGGATCACACCACCGGTAACGAGGAGGGGCTAATAGAGCTACGACCCTATGAGCGCATTCACCCGTCCCGGTTCACCGTCGTACACGCGGGCGAAACCGGGCCGGGAGGCAGCGGGGCGTCAGGAGGCGTCGAGGAACCGGTCGAGCACCCGGACGCCGAACTTCAGCCCGTCCACCGGGACCCGCTCGTCGACGCCGTGGAACATGCCGGCGAAGTCCAGCTCCGGCGGCAGCTGGAGCGGGGCGAAGCCGAAGCAGCGGATGCCGAGGTCGTCGAAGGACTTGGCGTCGGTGCCTCCGGAGAGCATGTAGGGCACGGCGCGGGCGATCGGGTCCTCCGCGCGCAGGGCGCTCTGCATCGCGTCGACCAGCTTGCCGTCGAAGTCGGTCTCCAGGGCCTTGTCGGCGTGCACGTCCTCCCGCTTCACGCGCGGGCCGAGGATGCGGTCCAGGTCGGCCAGGAACTCCTCCTCGTACCCGGGCAGGAAGCGGCCGTCGACGTGCGCGGTGGCCTGGCCGGGGATGACGTTGACCTTGTAGCCGGCGCCGAGCATGGTGGGGGCCGCCGAGTTGCGCAGGGTGGTGCCGATCATCTTGGCGATGCCGCCCAGCTTGGCGAGCGTCTCGTCCATGTTCTCGGGGTCGAGTTCGGTGCCGAGCGCGTCGGACAGCTCGTCGAGGAAGGACCGCACGGTCTTGGTGACGCGGACCGGCCACGTGTGCCGGCCGAGCCGGGTGACCGCGTCGCACAGCTCGGTGATCGCGTTGTCGTCGTTGGTCATCGAGCCGTGGCCCGCCGTGCCCTCGACGGTGAGGCGCATCCAGTGCATGCCCTTCTCGGCGGTCTCGACGAGGTAGAGCCGCAGCTTCTCGTTGACCGTGAAGGAGAAGCCGCCGACCTCGCCGATCGCCTCGGTGACGCCCTCGAAGAGGTCCGGGTGCCGGTCCACCAGGTAGCGGGCGCCGTAGGTGCCGCCGGCCTCCTCGTCGGCGAGGAAGGCGAGGACGATGTCGCGCGGGGGCTTGCGGCCGCTGCGCAGTCGGTCCCGGACGACCGCGAGCGTCATCGCGTCCATGTCCTTCATGTCGACGGCGCCCCGGCCCCACACGCAGCCGTCGGCGATCTCGCCGGAGAACGGGTGGTGGGTCCAGTCGTCGGCGTCGGCCGGGACGACGTCGAGGTGGCCGTGGATGAGGAGGGCGGGCCGGGACGGGTCCGCGCCCTCGATGCGGGCCACGGTGGAGGCCCGGCCGGAGTGGGATTCGAAGATCTGCGGCTCCAGCCCCACCTCGGCCAGCTTGGCGGCCACGTACTCGGCCGCCTTGCGCTCGCCGGGGCCGGAGTGGTCGCCGTAGTTGCTGGTGTCGATGCGGATCAGCTCGCTGCAGAGGTCGACGACCTCGTCCTCGCCGGTGACGCCCTGGCCGGTGCCCGTCTGGCTCACGCTGGTTCCTCCCGCTGTCGCCGCTGGTGGTTCCCCCACATCCTCCCCCTTGGCCGTCCGGGGCCCAAGAGCGGACCCGCCCCGTCACACGCCGTTCACGCGGGACGTGCGGGGGCGGGGGGTGATCGGCCACCGCCGAAAGCCTGGTAATGTTTACGTCGTCGCCGCGGGGCACGCGCCCCGCACGACAGACACCTTGTCCGGGTGGCGGAATGGCAGACGCGCTAGCTTGAGGTGCTAGTGCCCTTTATCGGGCGTGGGGGTTCAAGTCCCCCCTCGGACACCAGCCGGAACCCCGGTCGCCACGGCGACCGGGGTTCCGTCGTTCCCGGGCCCCTCGACTCCCGCCGGTCGCATCGGAATCAGCGTCCACATGACGCTTCCCGGGTCCCACCTGACGCATCCCGCCCCATCTCGGCGGGCGGGCGGCCGAAAGTCCCGCCGCGGGGCCGGGCCCGCGCGACGTTCCGCAACTTTTCCGCGCGCCCCCCGCACGCCGGGAAACACCTGTTCGCTTGCTCCCCTTCCCACCGGGTCGCGCGCCGCGCCGCCCTCCGGTTTTACAAGGCGCTTGACTGCACCTTACAGAGCTTGTTGACTAATTCCGGCGCAGTCGGCCCCCGTGGAACGGCAGGCCGGGCGGGCGACGGGGGCTGTCCGGTTCGGGACTCGACTGCTGCTCGACAACCCAGGTGACAAGAGGTGAAGCTCTGTGACGACCCAGGGAAGCCTGATGACGGAGCACCGGCCGGGGGCCGTGCCGAGAGTCACCCCGGGGCACCCGCAGCCACTGGGTGCCACCGTCGACGCCGACGGCGTGAACTTCTCGATCTTCTCGGAGCACGCGACCCGCGTCGATCTGCTGCTGTTCGACCGCTGTGACGCGCCCCAGCCGTCCCGGGTGATCCGGCTGCACCCGGAGCGGCACCGCAGCTTCCACTTCTGGCACTGCCACGTGGCCGGCCTCGGCCCGGGGCAGGTGTACGCGTACCGGATCGACGGCCCGCGCAACACCGCGCACTCCGGGACCCGGTTCAACCACCGCAAGGTGCTGCTCGACCCGTACGCCCGGGCGAACATCAACACCCGCTGGGACCGCACCCAGGCCCTCGGCACCGCGGACAACGTCGAGCACTCCATGCGCAGCCTGGTCGTCGACCTCGGCGACTACGACTGGGAGGGCGACCGGCCGCTGCGCATCCCGATGAGCGAGACGGTCATCTACGAGATGCACGTGAAGGGCCTGACCGCCTCCCCCACCTCACGCACCGCGCACCCCGGCACCTTCTCGGCGGTGGTGGAGAAGATCCCCGAGCTGAAGCGGCTCGGCATCACCGCGGTGGAACTGCTGCCGGTCTTCGACTTCGACGACACCCAGATCCTGCGCAACGGCCCCGACGGGGCGCCCCTGCGCAACTACTGGGGCTACGACCCGTACGGCTTCTTCGCCCCGCACACCGGATACTGCTCGGCGCCCCACCTGGCCGCGCACATCACCGAGTTCCGGGACATGGTCAAGGCGCTGCACAAGGCCGGCATCGAGGTCATCCTCGACGTGGTCTTCAACCACACCAGCGAGGGCAACGAGTACGGCCCGACGATCAGCTTCCGCGGCGCGGCGAACGAGGCCTACTACCACCTGTGGCCGCAGGACCGCAGCCGGTACATGGACTTCACCGGGTGCGGCAACGCGGTCAACGCCAACCATCCGATGGTCACCAAGTTCATCCTGGAGTGCCTGGAGTACTGGGTCACCGAGCACCACGTGGACGGGTTCCGGTTCGACCTCGCCTCGGAGATGTCCCGGGGGCCGATGGGCTACGAGATGGCCGTGCCGCCGTCGCTGTGGGCGATCGAGCTGTCCCAGGTGCTGGCCGAGACGAAGATCATCGCGGAGCCGTGGGACGGCGGCGGCCTGTACCAGGTCGGCCGGTTCCCGGGGAAGCGCTGGGCGCAGTGGAACGGGCCCTTCCGGGACGATGTACGGCGCTTCGTGCGCGGGGACGCCGGACTGGTCGGGGAGATCGCCTCCCGGCTCGGCGGCTCGGCGGACCTGTTCTTCCCGCAACAGGTGCTGCCCACCAACAGCATCAACTTCGTGACCTGCCACGACGGCTTCACCCTCAACGACCTGGTCAGCTACGACCACAAGCACAACCACGCCAACGGCGAGGCCGACGCGGACGGGGCGCACGAGAACTTCAGCTGGAACTGCGGGGTCGAGGGGCCGACGGACTCCGAGGAGATCGAGCGGCTGCGGGTGCGGCAGATCAAGAACTTCCTGTCGATCCTGATGCTCAGCCGGGGCGTCCCGATGCTGCTGGCCGGCGACGAGTTCCGCAACACCCAGCACGGCAACAACAACGCCTACTGCCAGGACAACGAGACCTCCTGGCTGGACTGGGGGCAGGCCGAGAAGGAGACGGAGATCCGCTCCTTCACGGAACACGTGATCGGCCTGCGCAAACGGTTCCGCACCTTCCGCGAGCCCCGCTTCTTCACCGGCCGTCCGAACGAGCGGGGGCTGCCGGACGTCACCTGGCACGGCACCCGCCTCGAGTGCCCCGGCTGGGAGCACTCCGACGCCCGGGTCCTCGCCGCGACCTTCGGCGGCTTCGACGGCGACCCGGATCTGCATCTGATCCTCAACATGTACCACCTGGGCCTGGACTTCGAGCTGCCGGCCGTCGACGGCCACCGCTGGTACCGGGTCCTGGACACGGCCTGCCCCGGGCCGCGCGACCTGCTCCCGGCGGGCGGCGAGGAGGCCGTCGACGGCCATGTCTTCCACGCCCACGGCCGCAGTGTCGTGCTGCTCGTGGCCTTACCCGACGAGAAGGGCACGTGAGATGAGTACAGACGCCGACCGTCGTATCTACTCCGACACCCTCGCCGGCTACGTCACCTACTTCAGCCCCACCGAGCACCGGTTCGGGCTGCGCACCTCCGACGGCCGCGAGTACACCGTGCACCTCGCCCGCAACGTCGTCTCCCGGGTCGTCCGCAACCTCGGGGACCCCTACCGTGACACCACCGGCCAGACCCGGGACATGCTGGGCTCCGGGCGGTTCCTGTTCGCCTACGGCATCTTCTACGAGTGGCCGGGCGGCAACCGGTTCGAGGCGAAGGAGATCACCTTCCCCGAGGAGAGCCGGGGCCACTACGTGTTCGAGCACCCCAAGTGGTGGGTGCAGCAGGCCGCCGCGATCGCCGACTTCTACCTGCGCGGGCAGTTCCCGGACGGCAAGTACGACTGGCGCAACTACCGCACCCACCTCACCCTCGACGGCGCCCACCTGCCCGAGCACGCCGGGGACAACGTGCGCCAGGAGACCGACACCATCTCCCGGCTGGTCTACGGCCTGTCGACGGCGTACCTGCTGACCGGCGAGGACCGGTTCCTGGACGCGGCCGAGAGCGGCACCGAGTACCTGCGGCAGTACATGCGCGTGGACGACAAGCAGGACGGGATCGTCTACTGGTACCACGGGATGGACATCACCCCGACCGGGCGGCGCAAGGTCTTCGCCTCCGAGTTCGGCGACGACTTCGACGCCATCCCGATGTACGAGCAGATCTACGCGCTGGCCGGCCCCACCCAGACGTACCGTGTCACCGGCGATCCGCGGATCCTGGAGGACATCGACCGCACGGTCGCCCTCTTCCAGCGGTACTTCCGCGATGAGGAGCGCGGGGGCTTCTTCTCGCACATCGACCCGATCAACCTCAGCCCCTGCGACGACGCGCTGGGCCGCAACCGCTCGCGCAAGAACTGGAACTCCATCGGCGACCACGCGCCGGCCTATCTGATCAACGCCTACCTGGCCACCGGGCGTGAGGACTTCGCGGCGCTGCTGGAGGAGACCGCGGACACCATCGTGGCGAAGTTCCCGGACGAGCCGGACAGCCCGTTCGTCCAGGAGCGCTTCCACGAGGACTGGACGCCGGACCGCACCTGGGGCTGGCAGCAGGACCGCGCCGTGGTCGGCCACAACCTGAAGATCGCCTGGAACCTGACCCGGATCCGGGCGCTGCACGACAAACCGGAGTACGGCGAGCTGGCCCGCCGCATCGGCGAGATCATGCCGCCGGTCGGCAGCGACCAGCAGCGCGGCGGCTGGTACGACGTGGTGGAGCGGCGGCCCGACCCGGACAGCGGCATCCACCGGCTGGTCTGGCACGACCGCAAGGCCTGGTGGCAGCAGGAACAGGCGATCCTCGCCTATCTGATCCTGGCGGGCACCTGCCAAGACCCCGAGTCGCTGCGGCTGGCGCGGGAGGCGGCGGCGTACTACAACGCCTTCTTCCTCGACCACCAGGACGGCGGCGTCTACTTCAACGTGCTGGCCGGCGGGGTCCCGTACCTGGTGGGCACCGAGCGGTTCAAGGGCTCGCACTCCATGGCCGGCTACCACGCGCTGGAGCTGTGCTACCTGGCCGCCGCCTACACCGGTCTGCTGATCAGCCACGAGCCGCTCACCCTGCACTTCCGGCCGCGGCCCGGCGATCTGCCGAACCGGGAGCTGCGGGTGGCGCCCGACCTGCTGCCGGCCGGCTCGGTGGAGCTGACCCGGGTGTGGGTCGAGGGCCGCCCGCACCACCACTTCGACGCCAAGGAGCTGACCGTCAGGCTTCCGGAGAGCGACGTACCGCTCCGGGTGCGGGTGGAGCTGGAGCCGGTGCAGATGCGGCTGCGGATCCGCGGCGAGTTCGACGGCGGCACCGCGCACGTGCGGTGCGCCGGCGCGGTCGACGGCACCGAGCTGGAGAAGTTCCGCCGGGTGCTCGGCGAGGTGATGGCCGCCGGTCCGCGGCGGGTGGAGTTCCACCTCGGTGAGATCACCGAGATGTGCCGGCCCGCCGTCAACGAACTCCTCGTGCAGCGCACCAAGGCGGGTCTGGACGTCGACTTCGTCGTCGTCGGGTCCGTGCCGCCCGAGGTCCGCGATGCCCTGCTGGCCACCGACGCCTTCCTGCTGGAAGGCGAGGAGGACTGAGAAGACGTGACGACCACCCTGCCTCCCCTGTACCGCACCGCCGCCGGGGCGGACGCGTCCGTGCCCGGACCGCCGGCGGCCGGGACCCCGGCCGCACCGGTGGACTTCTCCGCCTACTGCCAGGACCTCTTCGGCACCCTGGCCCGCTCCGACCAGCGCCGCTGGGGCGAGGTGTACGTCCGGGGGCTGCTGGACGTGCCCGGCCGCAAGACGCCGGCCCGGATCTCCGAACAGGTCCTCGGGCGCCGCGCGGTCCAGCAGATCCAGCAGTTCGTCAACCAGAGCCCGTGGCCGTGCGGCCCCGTGCGGCGGCGGCTCGCCGGACAGCTGGACCAGGCCTTCGCGACCGAGGCCTGGTGCGTCGACGAGGTCGTCTTCGCCAAGAACGGCGACCGCTCGGTCGGGGTGGCGCGGCAGTACGCGCCGTCGATGGAGCGCACCGTCAACTGCCAGCTCGCGCTGGCCACCTCGCTGGTGGGCCGGCACGGCGGGGTGCCGGTGAGCTGGCGGCTGCTGCTGCCGCAGCGCTGGGACCGCGACGAGGTCCTGCGCCGCCAGGCGCACCTGCCGGACGGGGAGCGCAGCCGGCCGCGCTGGCGGTACATCCTCGAAGCGGTCGACGAGATGCTGGAGGAGTGGTGCCTGGAGCCGTTGCCGGTGCTGGTCGACTGGCGCGGCGAGGGTGACGTGGCGCCGCTGCTGCGCGGTCTTGAGGCGCGCGGGCTGGCCTATCTGGTCGAGGTGTCGCCGACGGTCGCGGTGACGCTGCCGCGGCCGTGCGCGGGGTCCCCGCAGGGCAGCGGCACGCTGCTGGAGCTGGCCGTGCACGCGGCGCAGCACCGGGGGCGCACGCCGATCGCCTGGCAGGACCGGGCGACGGCGCGGATGCGGCAGTCCCAGGTGCTGTCCATGCCGGCGCTGCTGCAGTCCGAGGCCCAGCCGCCCGGTGCGGCCGGGCGGCCGGCCGAGTCGCGTCCGGCGCAGCGGCCCCGTCATCTGGTGACCGACTGGCCGTACGGCCGGCCGGCCCCGCGTGCCTACTGGCTGACCAATCTGCCGGCCCGCAATCTCCCGGACGTGCTGCCGCTGGCCCAGTTGCGGGCGCTGTCCGGGCAGAGCCTGGGCCGGATGCAGCGGGACTTCGGGCTGGCGGACTTCGAGGGCCGGTCGTTCCGCGGCTGGCACCACCACGTCACCCTCGCCTCGGTGGCGCTGGGCTACGACGCGCTGTGCTCGCCCTACCGTTCCCAGCCGACGGCGCCGAAGTCGATGTCGCCGAGGCCGGGGACGCCGTAGTTGGCGAGGCCCTCGCGGACGGCGAGCACCTGCGGGCGCTGGTAGAGCAGGACGTCGTGGGCGAGCTGCCAGATGAGGGCGTCGGCCTGGCTGTAGAGCCGGGTGCGGCGCCCCGCGTCCAGGGTGCGGCCGGCCTCGCGGAGCAGGGCGTCGAGGCGAGGGCTGGAGATCCTGCCGTAGTTGGCGTAGACCTGCTCGCCGTCGGTGGGGCGGTAGAAGGCGTGCAGGTCGCTCGGGTAGGACAGGCCGATGTACCGGCTGATCACCAGGTCGAAGTTGCCCCGGTTCAGGTACTGGGGCCCGTAGTCGTCGGCCGGGACCTTCTCGATCCGCACGTCGAAGCCGGCCTGGCGCAGCATCTGCTGGATCAGCTGGGAGAGGTCGAGACCGAGGCGGTTGGTGGACTGGCTGACGACGAAGCGCAGTCGCAGCGGGCGCCCGTTCCTGCTGCGCACCCCGTCCTCGCCGTCCCGGCGCCAGCCCCGGCGGTCGAGGATGCGCGCGGCTTCCTCGGGGTCGTAGCCGGACCCGGCGGAGTGGTCGGCGTAGCCGGGCTGGTTGGTCATGAAGAAGTGGTTGCCGAGCAGGGGCACGCCGACGGGCAGCCCTTCACCGGCGACGTCCGCGAGGGCCTGGCGGTCGATCGCCCGCAGCACGGCCCGGCGGACCTCGGGGTCGCGCAGCGGCCCGGCCGCCCCGTTGAGGACGACCTGGATCTGGTCCCAGGCGGAGCCGGTGCGGATGTCGGTGTCGCGGGCGTCGCGGAGCCGCTCGTAGACGTCGGCCGCGGCGGCGTTGACCGCGTCGATCTCCTGGTTGAGGAAGGCCTGTACGGCGGCGGTGGGGTCGAGGACGCGGAAGACGACGCGGTCGAGGCGGGGCCGGGTCCCCCACCACGCGGGGTCGGGCACGAGGGTGAGCGTGCGGGCGGTGGCGTCGCGTCGGCCGATCCGGAAGGGGCCGGCGGTGACCGGAGCCCCGTCCTGCCAGCCGGTGTTGAACCGGCCGGGCGTGCCGAACGCGGCGGCCGGGTACAGCGGGGTGAACAGCCGCTGCCAGTCGGCGATCGGCTGCCGGAAGGTCACCCGCACCTCGTGGTCGTCGGCGCCCGGGCGTACCGAGGCGATGTCCTCGTAGCCGCTGGGGTCGGCGATCCGGTAGCGGTCGTCGCCGCGCCCGAGTGCCTGCCACTGGGCGGCGAAGTCGCGCCAGCCGAGGGGTGTTCCGTCGGACCAGCGGGCCTCGGGGTGGAGGCGGTAGGTGACGACGGTGCGCGGGGTGGTGGCGGTGACGGCGGCGGAGCGCAGGTAGTCGGGGTCGGGGTGGGGCACGCCCTTGGCGTCCCGGGCGAACAGCCGGGGTTCGAGCATGCCGGAGATGGCCGACATCTCGTCGCTGGCGCCGTCGACGTGGTGGACGTTGAACTGGGCGGGCCAGCGGTACAGCGGGAGGGTGAGGGTGCCGCCCTCGCGGAGCCGTGACGGTGGCTGGGGGTTGACGTCGGTGCGGCCGTACGCCGGGACGGCGGCCTCGGGGGGCCGGCCGTCGCCGGAGCCGTCCCGCTTCGAGGCGGCGGTGCAGCCGCTCAGCGAACCGGCCAGGACGGTCAACACCAGTACGGCTCCGGACCATCTGCTGCGGACCGCCCACCCCGTCATCGCGCTGCCCCCTCCTCGGCGTGAAGCCATCTTCACCGAACGACAGCGCGGTCGCCACAAATGCGAACACATCTTCGCGAGCGACCCGGGAGCTTAACATTGGCGCGTTGTCACACGGATGAAGACGGACGCCCCCGATGCCCACATCGCCGGCAATACGGCTGACACGCGCGCTGTTATTACTTCTCGTTTCAACGTTCCTTTGCTACCTCATTTCCTCCGCCGCCCTCGATCCACGGGCCTGGTTCGAGGAGCGCACCCCGCGGCCGCCGGCCGCGGTCGTCGACCGGCGGCTGGCCGAACTCGGGCTCGACGACCGGCAGCCGGTCACCGAGCGGTTCGCCCGCTGGTCGTGGCGCGCCCTGCACGGGGACCTCGGCCGCACCCTCGACGGCACCCCGGTGGGCGAGGAGTTCGCCCGGCGGGCCGGTGTCACCGCGCGGCTGCTGCTGGTGGGCACCGTCGCGGGAACGGTCCTCGGGGTACTGGCCGGGGTGTGGGCGGCCGTGCGGCGGGGGCGGCTGCCGGACCGGGCGCTGACCGTCTTCTCCTTCGCCGTGCTGGCCGTGCCGCCCTTCGTCCTCGGGCTGCTGCTGCAGGCCGGGGCGCTCACCGTCAACGACGCCGCGGGCCGGACCGTGATCCGCTACACGGGCGAGCGGACCCCCGGCCTCCAGGGCGGTCCGGTGACGCAACTGCGCGACGCGCTCGTCCACTTGGCGCTGCCGACGGTCTCCGTCGCGCTCGGCGCGATCGCGCTGTACAGCCGCTACCAGCGGGCGGCGACCCTGGACGTGCTCGGCGCGGAGCACCTGCGCACCGCGCAGGCCAAAGGGCTGACTCCGGGGCGGGCGCTGCTGCGGCACGGGCTGCGGATCTCGCTGATCCCGCTGACCACCGTCTTCTCGTTCGGCTTCCTCGCCCTGTTCACGGGCGCGGTGTTCACCGAGCAGGTCTTCGGCTGGCACGGACTGGGCAGCTGGTTCGTCGACGCGGTGCACACCGGTGATGTGCACGCGGCCGTCGCCGTCGAGGTGTTCGCCGCCGCGCTGGTGCTGCTGGCCGGGCTGCTGGGCGACGCGCTGCACCGCGCGCTCGATCCGAGGGTGCGGCGGAGATGAGCCCGGCACGGGGGAAGGACGTACGGCGGCGGCTGGTGCGCTCGCCGGGCGCGGTGGCCGGCACGGCGCTGCTGCTCGGCCTGTTCCTCTTCGCGTACGCGGGTCCGCCGCTGGCGGGCTGGGGGTACGCCGACATCGACTACCGGGCGCTGCACAGCCCGCCCGGCGCGCGGCACTGGCTCGGCACCAACCGGATCGGCCAGGACGTGTTCGTCCAGAGCGCCCGGGGCCTGCAGAAGTCGCTGCTGGTGGGGACGCTGGCGGCGGCCGTGTCGACGGTGCTCGCGGCGGCCGTCGGGGTGTGCGCCGGCTACTTCGGGGGCTGGACCGACCGGGTGCTGACGTTCTGCGTCGACCTCCTGCTGGTGGTGCCGGCGTTCCTGGTCCTGGCGGCCGTCGCGCCCCGGCTGCGCGCGGCGGGGTGGCTCGCGTACGCCGGGCTGATCGCGGCCTTCGGCTGGATGATCACGGCGCGGGCGGTACGGGCCCTGACCCGGTCGCTGAGGGAGCGTCAGTTCGTCGTCGTCGCGCGGTACATGGGGGTCGCCCCCCTGGTGGTGATCCGGCGGCACATCCTCCCGCACCTGGCGTCCTTCCTGGTCACGGATGCGACGGTGACGGTCGCCGGGGCCGTGATCAGCGAGACCGGGCTGGCGTACTTCGGCTTCGGGGCGCAGCCGCCGGACGTCTCCCTGGGCACGCTGATCGCCGACGCCTCGGACGTGCCGACCACCTACCCCTGGATGTTCTACGTCCCGGCCGGGCTGCTGGTGCTGCTGATCCTGGCGTTCCACCTGATCGGCGACGCGCTGCGCCGGGCGCTCGACCCGGTGACGGCGGCCGCGGCCGTACGGGGCGCACCGTGAGCGGCGCCGGGGAGGTGCTGCTCACCGCCCGGGGGCTGCGGATCGAGCGGCCCGGGGACCGGCGACGCCCGGCACTGCCGCTGGTGCGCGGCGTGGACCTGGAGCTGCGGCGGGGCGAAGTGCTGGCGCTGGTGGGCGAGTCGGGCGCGGGCAAGAGCCTCACCGCGCTGGCGCTGCTCGGGCTCTGCCCGCCGGGGCTGCGGATGGGCGGCTCGGTGCGGCTGCTGGGGCGGGAGCTGGCCGGGCTGCCGGCGCGGGAGCTGGCGGCGCTGCGGGGCCGGCGGATCGCGATGGTGTTCCAGGACGCGCTGACGGCGTTCACCCCGGTGCAGCGGGTCGGGGACCAGATCGGTGAGGCACTGCGCATCCACCGGCGCCCGCGTCCCGGCCGGGCGGCGGCGCGGCGGGCGGCGGCCGGTCTGCTGGACGCGGTCGGGGTGAGGGAGCCGGAGCGGGTCGCCGACGCCTATCCGCACCAGCTCTCGGGCGGCACCCGGCAGCGGGCGATGATCGCCATGGCGATGGCCAACCGGCCGGACGTCATCGTCGCGGACGAACCGACCAGTTGCCTGGACGTCACCGTGCAGCGGCAGGTGCTGGCCGCGCTGGTGACCGCGCGGCGGGCGACGGGGGCGGCGCTGCTGCTGGTGAGCCACGACCTGGGGGTGGTGGCCGGGGCGGCGGACCGGGTCGCGGTGATGTACGGCGGGCGGATCGTGGAGAGCGGCCCGGCCGGCGCCCTGTTCGCGCGGCCCCGGATGCCGTACACCAAGGGGCTGATCGGCTCGGTGCCCCGGATCGACTCGGAGGTGCCGCCCACCCCGATGCCGGGCGCTCCCCCGGTCCCCGGACAGGCGGGTCCCGGGTGCGCGTTCGTGCCGCGCTGCCCGCTGGCCGAGGCGCAGTGCGGGGTCGCCGAGCCGGAACTCACCGGGGAGGACGGGCACGTGGCCGCCTGCCGCCGCGGCGGCGAGGCCGAGCGGCGTACGGCCGTGGAGCTGTTCCCCCCGGCGCCGCCCCGCCCGGCGCCCGGGGCGCGGGACGCCGGGCGGGAGCCCGTGCTCCGGGTCACCGGCCTCGCCAGGTCGTTCCCGGCGCCCCGGGCCGCCGGGTGGCGGCGGGGCGGGGCGCGGGAGGTGCGCGCGGTGGAGCGCGTCGACCTGGAGATCGGGAGCGGGGAGACGCTGGCCCTGGTCGGGGAGTCCGCGGCCGGGAAGTCCACCACGCTGCTGGAGGTGATGGCCCTGGCGGCGCCCCGGCACGGGAGGATCGAGGTCCTGGGCCGCGACGTCGCGACGCTCTCCCGCGGCGAGGCGCGCCGGATGCGGGCCGCGGTGCAGTACGTGCCGCAGGACCCGATGTCGAGCCTCGATCCGCGGCTGCCGGTCGGTGACATCGTCGCCGAGCCGCTGCTGGTGCAGCGGTGGCCGGCGGACCGGGTGGCCGCGCGGGTGGCGGAGGTGCTGCGCCTGGTCGGCCTGCGGCCCGAGGACGCGTCCGCCTACCCGCACCGCTTCTCCGGCGGGCAGCGGCAGCGGATCGCGCTGGCCCGCGCGCTGGCCGTCGAGCCGCGGCTGCTGCTGCTCGACGAACCGGTGTCCGCGCTGGACGTGTCGGTGCGGGCCGGGATCCTCGACCTGCTGCGCAGGCTGCGGGAGGATCCCGGCCCCGCGTGTCTGTTCGTCTCCCACGACCTGGGGGCGGTGCGGCACATCGCGGACCGGGTCGCGGTCCTGCACTCCGGTCGCGTGGTCGAGACCGGCGGGGTGCGGGAGGTGTTCGAGCGGCCGGGCCATCCGTACACCCGGGCGTTGCTGGCGGCGGTCCCGGTCCCGGATCCGGCGGCGGTCGCGGCCCCGGTGGAGCCCTCGGTCCCGCGGGGCGGCCCGCTCGCGGTCGGCGAGGGCGCGGCGGGGTGCCGGTTCCGGACAGGTTGCCCGGTGTTCACACGGCTGGAGGGCGGGCAGCGGGTGCGCTGCGAGCGGGAGGTCCCGGGGGTGCCGGACATTTCCGCGGGCCGTGGGCGCTGGATCGCCTGTCATTTTCCCGCCGGGCTCACGGAGCGGCGGTGAGCCGCCGCGGTTCGGTGGCCGGCGGACGGCGCGCCCATTCTCCGGTCAGCAGCAGCCGGTGCCGCCCGAGATGCCTTCGGTCACGGGACGGACGATGTCGTGCTTCGCGCCACCTGCTGCGACGTAGAACCCCCCGCACGCGAGGCCGGCGATGAAAAGCGTCGCCACGAGAATTATGAGCGACTTAGGTGTCACCTTTTCCCCCTCACCATAGGAATGACCTTCCTGACATATATAGTCATGCGACACGACAGCCCAAGTCAAGTTTTAGGCGGCAAAATATAATTCGATGGAACAGGAATTTCCCTTTCCCGTCATGGCATATGCCGAACAGGAGAAACGGTGGATTTCCTGTCAGCGGGCGCGCAAAGATGCACGAACCCGTTGGCGTGGACCAGTCATGCTGGTATCGTGATCTATGACATCTCAAGTCATGCGCTCACACCGGGAAGCCATATGGATCATGTCGCAAGCGCATCTCCGATCCACGTGGGCAAGCGCATCCGGGACCTTCGCGTCAAACGTGGCCTGAAGCAGCAGGACCTCGCGTCCAGCGATATCTCCGCGAGCTACATCTCGCTCATCGAATCAGGCAAAAGGGCGCCCTCGGACGCGGTACTCGCCACCCTTGCCAGGAAACTCGGCTGTTCTCCGGACCACCTGAAGACCGGGCACGACGATCACGCCCTGGAAGACGCCCGGCTGAAGCTCGCCTTCGCGGAAATGGCGCTGCGCAACGGGGACAACGGAGCGGCGCTCCAGTCCTTCGGCGAGCTTCTCGCCAAGCCCGACCTGCTCGATCCGCCGGCGCTGCTGCGCGCCCGCATGGGCCAGGCGGGGGCGCTGGAGAAGCTGGACCGCATCGAGGCCGCGATCCCGGTCCTGGAGGAACTGCTCAAGGAACCGGCGCTGGCCGCCGGCTCGGACGAGTGGTGCCGGGCCTCGGTCGCGCTCAGCCGCTGCTACCGCAACATGGGGGACCTGGCCCTCAGCATCGACATCGGCGAGCGCGCCCTGGCCACGCTGGACGCGCTCGGCCTGGACATCACCGTGGACCACATCCAGGTGGGCGCCACCCTCATCGCCTCCTACTACCTGCGGGGCGACTTCACCCGGGCCCACCTGCTCGCCCAGAAGCTCATTCCGGTGGCCGAGCAGCACGGCAGCCGGGCCGGCCGCGGGTCCGTGTACTGGAACGCCGGACTCGTCGCCCTCTCGCGCGGGCAGCTGCGCGAGGCACTGGCCCTCACCGAGCGCGCCCTCGTGCTGATGTCCGACGACGACAACCTGCGGCACGTGGCGATGCTGAAGCTGAACGTCGCCTGGCTGGAGCTGATGTCCGACCACCCCGACCCGGCCCGCGCCAAGCAGCTGCTGGAGGACGCCGGGCAGAGCCTCGCGGAGGTCGGCACCGCCGTCGAGCAGGCCAAGTGCGAGATCTCCCTGACCGACGCGCACACCCAGCTCGGCCAGTGGGACGACGCCGCCGTGCACGCCCGCCGGGCTCTCGGACTGCTCAGCTCCGGGCCCCGGCTCGAGGCCGTGGCGGCCCGGGTCAGGCTCGCCGAACTCCACCTGCTGCGCGGCGAGACGGAGGAGGGCCTCCAGTCGCTGCACGCGGCCACCCGGCAGCTGCGGCACTTCACCCCGTCGTACGAGACGGCGCACGAGTGGCGCCACCTCGGAGACGTGTGGAAGCGCCACGGCCGCGCCAAGGAGGCGCTGGAGGCGTACGACCAGGCCCTGGTGGCCTCCGGAATGCCGATGTCCTACGACCCGGCGCGGTCCTTGGCCCGGCAGCACCAGGGCTAGGACGTGTCCGCGAAGTCCCGCCCGCCTCCGGGCGGGCGGCGCGACTTCGCGGACACCCCCCGGTCCGGCCCGGTGTCCGGGCGCGCCGGGCCCCCCTCCCCCGTCGGTCGTCATCAGCGCGCCCGGCCCCCCGCCAGCCGGTGCACCGCGGCGAGCGGCACCGGCAGCCAGTGCGGCCGGTGCCGCGCCTCGTACACGGCCTCGTACACCGCCCGGTCGGCCTCGAAGGCGGTCAGCTGGGCGGCCCGGCAGGCCGGGTCCTCGCCGCCGCCGTCGGCGTAACCGGCGCAGAAGGCACGGCGGTTGCGCTGCGCCCAGGCGCCGGCCCGGCGCAGCCGGCTGAGCCGGCGGCCGGGGCCGGTGCCCGGGTCGGCCGGCTCGTGGTGCGGGCCGGCCGGGAGCAGGGCGGCCCGGGCCGCGTAGTCGAAGGAGCGCAGCATGCCCGCCACATCGCGCAGCACCGGCTGCGGCAGGGCGCGTTCGGCGGCGGGCGTGGCCGGCTCCCCCTCGAAGTCGACCAGGTGCCAGTCGCCGCCGGTGTACAGGGCCTGTCCGAGGTGGAGGTCGCCGTGGGTGCGCTGGGCGAGGACGGGGCAGCCCCGGGCGCCCAGCCTGCCGTACTCGTCGAAGAGGGCGGCGAGCCGGGAGCGGTGCCGGGCGAGTTGCGGGACCTCCGCCACCGCGGCGGTGAGCCGGCGCTTCATCCGGGCCGCGTCCGCGGCGATGTCCTCGGCGCTCAGCCGTGTGCGCGGGAAGGCCCGGGCGAGCGCGCCGTGCGTCTCGGCGACGGCCCGGCCGAGCGCCTGGGCGTCCGCGGCGAACCCGACGGCCGGGCCGGGGCCGGGGTCGGGGTCCGCGGCGGTGGTGAGGTGGTCCCGGGCGTGGGCGACCGCGCGCTGCCAGCCGTCCTCGGCACCGGGCAGGAACTCCTCGACCAGGCCGAGGGTGAGCCCGTCCAGGTGCAGCGAGCCGTGCAGCCGCGGGGTGCGCGGGCAGTCCTGGTCGGTGAGCGCGCGCAGCGCCTCGACCTCGGGGTGCGGGCCGGGTTCGGGGCGCCGGTACAGCTTGAGCAGCAGCCGGTCGCCGTACACCACCGCGCTGTTGCTCTGGTCGACGGCGAGCGGGCGCGGGACCAGGCCCACCGGGAGCGGGTGGCGGCCGGCCGGGTCCAGGCGCAGCGGCCCGGCCCGGCGGCCGGCGAGGGCCCGCAGCAGGGCGCCCATCAGCGCCGGGTCGGCCACCGCGTCGTAGAGCCGCTGTCCGGCCCACGGCCCGTAGGGCACCGTGCCGATGGCGGCGGGCTCCAGGCGCCGGGGCAGTTCGCTGCGCATGCCGAGCAGCAGCTGGTAGGCGGTGCCGGAGCCGGTCTCGACGACGGCGACGAGGAGGTCGGGCCGGCCCTCGCCGCCGATGACCGTGATCCCGGCGGGACGCAGGGCGGTCATGGTGGTCCCCTGGTACCAGCGGCGGGTCGCCAGCCAGGGGGTGAGGACGGGCAGCAGCGGGCGGAGCAGCGTCTCGGCGCGGCGGTGTCCCGGCTCCGCGGCGAGCGGGGCGGTGCGCGCCGGCCGGCGCGCACCGCCGACCGCGGCCCCGTGGTGGGCGGCGGGGCTCATCGTGACGCCGCCACGGCGGGTGAATCGTTTCCGCGCAGGGCGGGCGCGCCATGCGGCCGGGCGGCGAGCAGGTCGATGATCCGCCGGGCGAACAGATGGCAGTGGTCGCCGGTGCGGGCGGTCACCAGGTCCTCGTCGACGACCACGTCCTCGTCGACGTAGACCCCGCCCATGTTGCGCAGGTCGCCGAGCAGGTTGTTGTGGACCACGGCGCGCCGGTCGCGGACCATGCCCGCGACCGGGGCGGCCAGCCACATGCCGTGGCAGATGATGCCCTTGACGATGGCCGGGTCGGCGAACGCCCGGCGCAGGAACAGCGCGGCGGGCGGCAGCCGCCGCGGGTCCTCCGTGTAGCGGAGCCGGTCGGCGACCATGCCCGACGGCACGATGACCGCGCTGAACTCCTTCAGCGCGAACTCGTCGACGTCCTCGAAGGACTCGGTGACCGTGAAGGGCATCCGGTGCTCGTGACCGGTGAACGTCTGCCGGGGCTCCCCCCACAGCCGGGACAGGAAGTGGATCTCCGCACCCTCTTCGGGAAAGCGGTGCCGGTAGTAAAGGATCTCAGGTTCGTAGAAGTCGCTCTCCATCAGTACGGCGATCTTGTGCCCCGTCAGTCGCACGGTTACCGTCCCTTCCCCCGTCCGGTCACCAGGTCGATCAGGAACGGGCCCGGGTGGGCCAGCATCTCGGCGACCGCCGGGGCCGCCCCGCCCGGTTTCTCCACGCGCAGCGCCGGCACGCCCAGCGACGCCGACAAGGCGACGAAGTCGATGGCGGGCCGGGAGAGATCGAAGATCTCCGGATGGTCGTGCGCGGGGATGCCCTGTTCCCGCCAGTACTGCTCGATGTTGTCCTCCAAGAGCTTGTAGCTCCCGTTGTTGCAGATCACGAACTTGGCCCCGATGCCGTGCCGCGCCGCCGTCCACAGCGCCTGCACGGTGTACATGCTGCCGCCGTCACCGGTGAAGCCGACCACCGTGCGCTCCGGGTGGGCGAGCTGCGCGCCCAGCGCGCCGGGGATGCCGACGCCGAGGGAGCCGCCGCGGGTCTGGTGCCAGTGGCCGGGCTGGGTCGGCGGCAGCGGCCGGAACAGGTCCGGTGAGGCGGTCAGCGCCTCGTCGAACAGCACCGCGTCCGCGGGCAGCGCACGGGCCAGTTCCTCGGCGAAGGCGAGGTGCGGCAGGTCCTGCGCGGCCGCCGCCTCCTGGGCGCGCCGGGCCTCGGCCGCCCGGGCGCGGGCGCGTGCCGTGGCCGCCTCGCGCAGCCGCCGGGCCGCCGCCTCCCGGCCGGCCTCGCCCATCCGCTCGGCGAGCAGCTCCGCGAGCAGGCCCAGGGAGCGCCTGGGATCGGCGGCCAGGCCGACGTCCACCGGGAAGTTCTTGGCGATGGCGTCGGTGTCCAGGTCGATGTGGACCACCGGGACACCCTCCCCGAACACGCCCTCCAGGGCCGGGAAGACCTCGGGAAGCGCGTACGTGCCGCACAGCAGCACGGCGTCCGCGGCGCCCGTGACCCGGCGGCTGTTCTCGCCGAACATGTGGCCGAGCTGGCCGGCGTACGCGGGGTGCTCGGCGGACAGGTTGACCTCGGCCCAGTCCGCCCCCCACACGTCGGCGCCCCAGACCTCGGCCAGCCGGGCCAGCTCCGGCTGGGCCCCCGAGAAGTGGACGCCGTCCCCGGCGATCACGATCGGCCGCCGGGCGCCGGCCAGCAGCCCCGCGGCCCGCTCCAGGGCCGCCGGGTCCGGAGCGGAGGCGGTGTCGGGGTACGACACCGGCACCGCCTCCTCGCTGGTGGGCCGGTCCAGCACGTCGGCGGGCAGCACCACCAGCACCGGCCCGTACGGCGGGGTGCCGGCCACCTTGAAGGCGCGGCGCAGCACCCGGAGCGTGGAGCCGGGGTCGACCACGCGGGTGGCCCACTTGGTGACCGGCTTCGCCATGCCGACGAGGTCGGCGTGCATCTGCGCCTCCAGCCCCTCGTAGCGCAGTCCGGCCTCGCCGGCCACCACGACGAGCGGGGCGTGGCCGCGCATGGCCTGGTAGAGCATGCCGATGCCGTTGCCGAGTCCGACCCCGGAGTGCAGCTGGACGACGGCCGGACGGCGGGTGGCCCGCGCGTAGCCGTCCGCCATGCCGACGGCCACGGACTCCTGAAGGGTCAGCACGTACTCGATGCCGGGGAAGTGGCGCAGCTCGTCGAGGAAGCCCTGCTCCACCGTGCCGGGGTTGCCGAACATATGGGTGACGCCGTCGGCCGCCAACTGCTCCAGGAACGCTGCCCGGGCCGGCCTGCTGTCCATGTCCTCACGCCTCTCGTCGTCCGGTCGGTGTGCGCGGCGGCGCGGTCAGTCCTTCGGCTGCGCCTTGAAGCCCCACTGCCGCAGCCCGTTCTCCAGGACCTCGACCGTCTTCTGGCCGGTCAGGTAGGAGTCCGGGGTGGACCGGCCGGTGATGAACGGGTAATCGACGATCACCGAGGTGGTCTTGCCGAAGTTGCCGTGGTACGCGCCGCCGGGGGCGGTGGCGTCGCGCAGGATGTACTCCAGCGGGTACGGCGGCGGGCCCATGTTGAAGTCGGTGCCGACGAAGCCGGTGCCGTCCAGGTAGTCGTACTCGATGCAGTGCCCGGTGACGTGCTTGCCGCGGATGATGCTCTGCCGGTCCTCCTGGTCGCGGGCGAAGGCGAGGCAGGTGACGCCGTAGCACTCGGCGGCGATCGGCCGGTCCAGGGCGTAGAAGGCGAGGATCAGGTCGTGCACCCGCCAGTTGTTGGCCAGGTCCACGATGGGGCCGCTGCCGCCGACGATGAGCAGCGCGTCGTAGCGGTCGGCGATCTGCTCCTGCACCTTCTCCAGGCGGGTGTTGTACGCCTCCCAGTCGCGCAGGAAGTACGGCTTGGAGCGGTACGGGCGGTCGGGCAGCCAGGACGACAGGTCCAGCGGGTGGTCCAGGCGGTCGGAGGCCTCGACGGCCTTCACCTTGGCCGCCATCTCGGGCGTCGTGACGGAACGCCCGAGCGGCGGGTCGATGTAGTCGGGGTCCATGCTGGGGGGCAGTGCCACGGGCCGCTTGCCGGTCGGGGTGGCGAAGGTGACGTGGTAGCCCGCCTTGTCGAAGGTCTCCAGGGGGCCGATCAGTTCCTCGCCCCAGTAGCCGTACTCGGACAGGACGACGAGGATGCGCCTGCTCATGGGGGTTCCTCTCGTTCGGCGGTCGATGCGGACACGCGAACTGACGAACCCATGTCTAGTTTTCCGGGTTTGGCCGGTACCAGACACCTTGCCCGCCGACGGCGCACATACCGAAGTGGCAGACGGCACTACGGCAACTCGCGGGACGACGTGCCGCGTCGTCCAGCGGCGGGCCAGCACGGCGCCCGCGGCCGTCAGCAGGGCGCAGAGCGCGGCCGCGACGAGGAACACCCCGGCCGTGCGGCCCGCCCGCAGCTGCGGGGCCGCCAGCTCCACGGCCAGGCCGCCCGCCAGCACGCCCGCGGTGGCCGGCAGCGAGGCGGCGGTGGCCCGCCGGTGCGCCGGGAGCAGCCGGGGCAGCCAGGTCTGCAGGGTGGTGTGCAGCAGCGTCCAGGACAGGCCGAGGAGCACCGCCACGCCGGTGAGCGCGGCCGGGGTGACCCGCGCGGCGCCCGTGAGCGCCGCGGCGACGCCGAGCAGCCCGCCCACCGCGACCAGCCGGGCCGGGGGCCACCGGATCCCGCTGCGCCGCAGCAGCGTCCCGCCGGCCAGCACGGCGGCCCCGTACGCCATGGCGACCGCCGTCCCCCCGGTCCCGTCGCCCCCGCCGTGCGCGGCGAGCGCGGGCACCAGCAGGGCGGGCAGCGCGAGCAGTACGGCACCCTCGGCGGCGCCCAGGCCCAGGAGCACCAGGAGCACCAGGAGGGGACGGGCGGACGGCGGCGGGCGGACCCCGGCGGGCCGGGCCGGCCGGCCCGGTGGGGGCGGGGTGGAGGGCAGGGCGGTGGCGCGGGCGGCGGCCGCCGCGGTGAGGAGGGCGAGGGTGAGGAAGACCAGCCGCCAGGAGGCGGCGTGGGCGAGCAGGGCCGCGCCGAGGGGTGCCAGGACGGCGGCGGCCGCGGAGACGGCGAGGACGTCGGCGAACCTGCGCTGTCTCGCGGGTGCGGTGCCGCCGCTCTCGTGGCAGTACAGCGCCACCGCCGGGGTCACCGCGGCGAACGCCGCGCCCGTGGCCGCGCGCAGGACGAGCCAGCCGGAGCCGGAGGCGCACAGCGCGCAGGCCGCGGAGCCCAGCGCGGCCAGCCCGAGGCCGGTGCGCAGGACACGGCCGGGACCGTACCGGTCGGCCGCGCGCCCCCACAGCGGCAGCGCGAGCCCGTGGCCGAGCGCGTACGCGCCGAGGGCCGCCGTGACGGTGTGGACGCCGGTGCCCAGGGCCGCGGCGAGCGACACCAGCAGCGGCGCGGTGACGTGCCAGTCGGCGTTGGCGAGCGCCGCCGCCCAGCGCAGGCCGCCGGGACATCGGTCGGTGCCGCGCGCGCCGGGTGCCGGGCCCGGGACCGGCGGTGCCTGGGGCGGGCGGACGTCGTACCGCTGGTTCCGGGGCATGGCGAACACCCCTCGGAGAGGTCGGGAGTGGAGCCGGGGGACGAAAGGACGCCCCCCGCTCGGCGGGGGGCGTCCGGTGGCGCGACGGGGCGGTCAGAGGCGGAACAGGCCCGGGTCGGCGACGACGACGTCCACGAGGACGGGGCCGTCGGCCGTGAGCGCGCCGTGCAGCGTCTCGCGCAGGCCGTCGGGGCTCTCGACGCGCTCGCCGCGCACCCCGAAGCCGCGGGCGAGCTGGGCCATGTCGACCCCGCTCAGGTCCCAGCCCTTCTGCCACGCCTTCTGGTCCTGGAGGTAGTACTTCAGGGACAGGTAGCCGGAGTTGTCGGGGATGACGAACGTCACCGGCAGGTTGTGCTGGGCGGCGGTCCACAGGGCGTGCAGCGTGTACTGGGCGGAGCCCTCGCCGACCACCACGACCGCGCGGCGGTCCGGTCGGGCCAGCGCGTAGCCGACGGCGCCCGCGAACGGGAAGCCGAGGGCGCCGCTGGCGGTGGCGAAGTAGCCGTTGTCCGGGCCGAGCGGGATCTGCTCGTGGAAGTCGGCGCGGGCGATCGGCAGTTCCTCGAACAGCGCGGCGTCCTCCGGGAGCACCTCGGACAGCACCTGGAACAGGTACGCCTGGGTGAGCGGGGTCGACGGCTCCGGCACCGGCACCGGCTCGCGCACCGGCGTCAGCGCCACCCGCTCGCGCTGCTCGACCAGCTCCACCAGGCCCCTGACGACCGCGCCGGGCGGCGCCACGAAGCTCTCGTCGGCCAGGGTGGCCGCGGCGTCCTGGGGGCTGTCGGTGACGTGCAGGAACCGCACGCCGGAGGTGAGCGTCGGCCGGGGGGTGCGGTCCAGGTCGGCGGGTGCGGTGGAGAACAGGTCCCACGCGGTGAACAGGGTGAACGCCGGGCCGCCGAGGACGACGACCACGTCGTGCTGGGCGCCGAGCCGTTCGTTGATCAGCTCGGGGATGGGCGGCAGGACCCCGGCGAACAGCGGGTGGTTCTCCGGGAAGGCGCCGCGCGCCCACACCGGCGCGCCCCACACCCGCGCGTTCAGCTTCTCGGCCAGCGCGATCAGGTCGCCGCGGGCGCCCTGCGCGTCGACCGGTCCGCCCGCGACGATGCCGGGCCGTTCGGCGCCGTTCAGCGCCTCGGCGATCCGCTCCAGCGCCCGCGGGTCGGGGACGACGGCGGCCCGCACCTCGGGTATGCGCACCGGCTCCGGGTCGGCGGGGCGGACCCAGTCGTCCTCGGGCACGGCCACGAACACCGGGCCCTGCGGGGCCTGCTTGGCGATCTGGTAGGCCTGGGCGATCAGGGCCGGCACGTCCTGCGGCCGGCCGGGCTCGCCGGCCCACTTGATGTACGGCTTGGGCAGCTGGGTGGCGTCCTTGGCGACCAGGAACGGGTCGCCGAGCAGCATCTTGCGGGCCTGCTGGCCGCCGAGGATGACCATGGGGGTCTTGGCCGCGGCGGCGGTGTAGACGCTGCCCATGGCGTTGCCGAGGCCGGGGCCGCCGTTGATGAGGACCAGCGCGGGCTCGCCGGTGGCCTGGGCGTAGCCGTCGGCCATGCCGACGACGGCGGCCTCCTGGAGTCCCATGACGAACCGGAACTCGTCCTCGGGCCAGTACTCGAACAGTTTCATCTCGGTGTGGCTGGGGTTGCTGAAGACGGTCGTCATGCCCAGCCGGCGCAGTACGTCGAGCGTGGCGTCCCGCACGGTCGGGGTGCTCGCCTCTTCGGTCATGGTGATCATGCTCCTGGGGTCGTTTCGGTCGGTTCGAGCGCCGCCACCGCGCTGAAGAGGTGATCGGGGTCGTAGCGTTCCTTGACCCTCAGCAGCCGGCCGGTGTTCGGGCCGAACGCGGCGATGGCGCGCTGGTACTCCTCCGGGCCGAGCAGGTTGGGGTAGCCGCCGGGCAGCGCGTGCCGGGCGAACGCGGCGGACACCTCGCGCGCCCAGCGCCGGTGCGGCCCCGCCTCGTCGGCGGGCTCCCAGGCCGCGGCGATCTCGACGAGCAGGTGGTCGCGGCGCAGCGCGAAGGCGGTGTCCGGCACGGGCACCCGCCCCGCCGCGCCGTGGAAGTGGTGCACGTACATGCCCGAGTACGGCGAGGTCGCGCCGGCCGCCGCGTCGGCCAGCAGGTCGAGGGACCGGTCGGTGAACTCCGGCAGCCACTGGGTGCGCACCTCGTTGTGCCGCCCGTCGACGACGGACTGGTCGAACATGCCGAGCACCTCGGCGTACTCGTGCGGGCAGACCCGCCCGGCCAGCGGGGTGCCCAGCCGGTCGAAGCGGTCGACGACGTCGCGGCAGCGGTCGATGCCGCCGGACCACACCGGCAGCAGGAAGAGCAGCGGCCGGCCGTCGGGGCCGCCGAAGAAGCCCGTCATCACGGTGAGTTCGTCCTCGGCGTCCGCGATCAGGTCCCGGTATCCGCGCAGCACGGCGGAGGCCCGGTCGAGCGGGTAGAGGAGCATCCCGGCGAGGACGGTGCCGATCGGGTGCAGCCGGCAGTGCAGCTCGGTGACGACGCCGAAGTTGCCGCCGCCGCCGCGCAGCGCCCAGTACAGGTCGGGGTGCCGGCCGGCGTCGGCGGTGACGGCGCGGCCGTCGGCGAGCACCACGCGGGCGGCGACCAGGTTGTCCAGGGCGAGGCCGCAGCGGCCGTTCAGCAGGCCGTAGCCGCCCGCCAGGGTGACCCCGGCCAGGCCGACGGCCTTCACCGTGCCGGTGACCGGGGCGAGACCGTACGGCCGGGTGGCTTCGAGGACGTCGCCGGCCCGGGCGCCGCCCTGGGCGACGGCGAGCCGCGCGCCGGGGTCGACGGTGACGGCGCGCATCGCGGACAGGTCGACGACGAGGCCGCCGTCCGTGGTGCTCCGGCCCGCCCAGTCGTGGCCGCCGCCGCGGACCGCGAGGCTCAGGCCGTGGGTCCGGGCGACGCCGACCGCCCGGACCACGTCCGCCTCGTCGGCGGGGCGGACGACGGCCGCGGGGCGGGCGTCGACCGAGCCGTTCCACAGGCGCCGCGCGGCGTCGTAGCCGCCGTCGCCCGGCGCGAGCACACCGCCCCGGAGCGAGGCGCGCAGTGCGCGCACGGCGGCGGAGGCGGGGGTGGTCGTTGAGGGTGCCATGGGTCCATCACTTCTTCTCAGGTCCTCGAATGGCGCCGGACGGGGCGGGCTCAGGCCTCGATGAGTTCGTAGCGGCCGGACTGGACGGTCTCCAGGTCGACGGAGGCGAGGAATGCCTGGGTCTCGGGGGCGGAGAAGAAGGCGCCGATGGTGGCCTCGGCCTCCTCGGGACCGCTCCACCGCACGGTGACCAGGTACTCGCCGTCGGCGCTGCGCGCGGTGGCGCGGCTGAGGAAGCCGGGGCGCAGTTCCATGTACTCCTTCTGCATGGTGCGGTCCGTGTTCTGGAATTCGGCGTCGTCGACGCCGGCGCGCAGCTTGAACCGGATGGTCTCCACGATGGTCATCTCGTCCCTCTCTCGGTCGGGAGATCAGTCGGGGGATCGGCCGGGGACCGGCCGGAGCCGGGGAGCAGGGCTCACCTGGTCGGGCTCACCTGGCCGGGCCGCAGGGGCCGGTTGAAGACGGGGGTGCCGGGCTGCTGGCGGCGGCCGCCCGTGGCGAGCGGGCCGGTGTCGACGGGTGCGAAGCCGAGTTCGTCCAGCAGCCGGGCGACGAGCCCGTTGGCCTCGGGGTGGTCACCGGCCACGAAGAGCGCGACGCGCTCCTCGTGGGGTGCGCCGGGGCGGCCGAGGTCCAGCAGGTACTGGTAGTTGAGCGTGTTGACCGCCTTCACCACGCGGGAGGACGGCAGGTGCGCGGCGATCACCTCGGAGGAGGTGGTGCGGTCCGCCTCCAGGTCCGCGTGGACACCGTCCCGGCCCGGGAAGTAGTTGGTGGTGTCGACGACGACCTTCCCGGCGAGCGCGTCGGGCGGCAGGCTCGGGTAGGCGCCGAACGGGACGGCGGCGATCACCAGCGGGTCGCCGAAGGCGCAGGCGTCCGCCACGGTGCCGGCCCGGGCGCGCTCGCCCAGTTCGGCGGCGAGCGCGGTGAGCGAGGCGGGGCCGCGCCGGTTGGCGAGGGTCACCTCGTGTCCGGCCGTGGTGAGCAGGCGGGCCAGGGTGGCGCCGATCTGCCCGCTGCCCAGGATGCCGATCCTCATGTGGGTGCTCTTTTCCCCGGCCGTTCGTCAGTTGCCGGGTCGGTTGTAGGCGTAGGACTCGTTGTGGTCGTCGTCGTCCGGGACGAACTCGGTGACGACCTCGACGGCCGCGTGGATGTTGACCATGCGGGCGCGGCCGGGCCCGAGGGCGGTGAACTTGTGCGGCACGTCGGCCGGCACCACCACGATGTCCTCGGGCGTGGCGTCGATCTTCTCGCCGCCGGCCTCCAGCCGGACGGTGCCGTCGACGACGATGAAGATCTCCTCGTAGGGGTGGCTGTGGCGGGGCGGCCCGGCGTCGGCGGCGACGTCGACGACGAACGCCGAGACGCTCAGTCCCTCGTGCTTGCTCGCGTCGAGGATGTGCGCGGCCACCTCACCGTTGATCTGGATGGTGGGCAGACTGCTCTTGGCGATGATCTGCATGACGGGTCCTTTCGGCGGGCCGCCCCGCGGGGGCGGGTGTCAGGCGGGGCTGGTCGGCGCCTTCACGGAGCCGGCCTCGGGCGCGGGCGTGGCGGCCGGGGCCGCGTCGGCGGGGGCCGTCCCGGCCGGGGGCCGCAGCCGTCCGGTCGCCCAGGTGGCGGGCAGCGCGGCGACGACGACGATCAGGGCGAGGACGACCACGGAGTCGACGCCGTTGCTCTCCACGGACCAGCCGCCGACGGCCGCGCCGATGGCGATGCCCGCGTTGACGGCGGAGGCGGCCAGGGTGGAGCCCAGGTCGCCGCCGGGGCCGGCCAGCGTGATCACCCGCAGCAGGAAGGAGGGCACGAGGCCGAAGCCGACGACGCCCCAGGCGAGCAGTACGAGGGCGGTCAGCACCGGGGTCTCGCCGACGAAGTACAGCGCCGTCAGGGCGAGGATCAGCACGACGTTGGCGATGACGAGGGTGCGGGCCGCCCCGCTGTCGGCGAACCGGCCGCCGCCGAACACGCCGATGGCGCTGGCGATTCCGTAGACGAGCAGGAAGGCGCTGACCGCGCCGCCGGAGATGCCGGTGACGTCCTCGAGGTACGAGGCCAGGTAGGTGAAGGCGGCGAACTGGCCGCCCATCAGCAGCAGTCCGATGCCGAGCTGGGCCAGCACACGGGGGGCGAAGGCGTACCGGGCCTGCGAGCGCAGGCTGGTCGTGGGGCCGGTGGCGCCGATCCGCGGGACGAACAGGAAGGTCGCGGCGAGCGCCACGGCGGTGAGGGCGGCGACCCCGACGAAGGTGGCCTGCCAGCCGATCCCCTGGCCGACCAGGGTGCCCAGCGGCACGCCGATGACCGTGGAGACGGCGACGCCGCCGAAGACCATGGCGACGGCCCGGCCCTGCTGCCCGGCCGGGACCAGTTGCGCGCCGAGCATCGAGGCCACGCCGATGAACAGGCCGTGCAGCGAGCCGGAGACGACCCGCGCCACCATCAGCACCGCGTACTCGGTGGTGAGCGAGGCGACCAGGTTGGCGGCGAGGAACACCACCAGCGACGACCACACCAGCAGGTGGCGCCCGAACCGGATGGTGGCGGCCGTCAGCAGCGGCCCGCCGAGGCAGATGCCGAGCGCGTAGGCGGTGACCAGCAGGCCGGCCGTGCCGACGGAGACGTCGATGTCCTCGGCCATCGGGTCCAGGATGCCGACGATGACGAGTTCCGCCGTACCGAAGACGAACGCGCCCAGGGCGAGCGTTCCCAGGGCGAGCCCGGTACGGGTCCCGCCCTTTGGGGACTGCGCGGGAGTTGTCACATGAACCACCTTTGTCGTGTGCGTGGTGCCGGGCCGGGCGCGGGGGCGCGGCTCAGCTGTTCTCGTTGCCGATGACCCAGTGCTCGCGGACCGCCATCCGGTGGATGTAGCGGGGCTCGACGAACGTGTTCAGGTCATCGAGGGCCTTGGTGAACTCGGCCGAGGCCGCGGCCGTCTCGAGTGCCTCCACGCTGTCGAAGGACAGCAGGTAGGCGGCGTCCAGCAGCGCCTCGCCGACGGCGTAGAAGCCGTCTCGGGTGAAGCACTGCAGGTAGCGGCGCAGGCCGGGGACCTGCAGGACGTGTTCCGCGTGCGCGCCGAGGCTGCGGTCGCGGAACTCCTGGACGGTGGTGCCGGCCGCGCGTTTGGCCAGGAGGACCAGCTTCACGCCCTCGGGCGGGGCCGGGTGGTCGCCGGCGCGCAGCACGTGGGCGTCGGTGTCGAGGACGACGGTGCGCCAGAAGGCGGCCCACTTCGGCTCGTCGAGCCGGGCGCCCTCGAGGAACTCGGGGGTCTGGAGGGAGGCGAGCTGCTCCTCCTCGTTCTCCAGCCAGATCTCGGCTATGCCGCTCCACATCGGGTCCTCGGGCTCGGGTCCGAAGGGGATGCGGGTGTCGATGAGGTACTTCTTGATCTGCGGGATCTTGCTGGCGTACTGCACGGCGTGCACGTTCACCCAGTAGTCCTGGAACTCCTTCTCGGACATTCCGGGCTTGGGATGAGCGAAGATCAACTGGTGGATCACGGCTGCCTCCAGGGGGGCGGGGTTCAGACCTTGTAGGCCTTCTTGACGTCTTCGGCGAAGCCGAGGTAGTCGCGCAGGGCCCAGACCTGCTCGAACTCCAGGTACTCGCGCATCGGCAGCCGGCCGAGCGCGGTGCGGTCCAGTTCCTCGGCGTTCGGGGCGTCGATGATGCCGATCACCCGCTTCTGCCCGGCGACCTTCCACAGGCCGACGGCGAATCCGGAGTCGAGCGTCTCCTGGGCGTGCTCGGCCTCCTCGCGCTCGATCTCCCACAGTTCGTCCAGGGAGATCCGTCCCTCGTGGTTCCAGCGCATCTGGACGTAGAACAGCATGGGGACTCCTCGGGGAGTGGGCGGTCAGGCCGCGGCCAGCGACGCGATCCGCTCGGTGATGGGGTCGTCGGCGCCGAACACCTCGACGGCCAGGTCGAGCGGCGTCTTGCCGTCGTGGCCGACCAGGTCGAGCCGGGCGCCGGCGTCGAGCAGCACGGTCACGCAGTCGGCGTAGCCGTGCCACAGTGCGTCGTGCAGCGGGGTGTAGCCGTTGGTGGCGCCCTGGAAGTCCAGGTCGATGCCGTCGCGGACGACCAGGTCGGCGGTGATGTCGGCGTGGCCGTTGTAGACGGCCTTGTGCAGCGGTACGGCGCCGAAGCAGGGCTCCACGGCGTTGATGTCGGCGCCCGCGTCGAGCAGCAGCCGGACGATCTCGGCGTGGCCGTCGCGGGCGGCGACGAGCAGCGGGGTGTGCGCGTCGTTGAAGCCGTTGAGCATCGGATGGCGGGCGTCGACCTCGGCGCCGGCGGCGAGCAGTTCGCGCACCTTGCCGGTGTCGCCGGCGGAGACGGCGGCCATCAGCGGCTGCGCCTCGACGGTCTCGGCGTCGCGTTCGCGGCGCTCCTTCAGCAGCTGCTCGGCGCGCAGCAGCTTGTCCTTGCCGAAGGTGTTGACGTTCAGCTCGTAGGCGAAGTGCTCCTCGAGCGAGAAGCCGTAGTGCGTGTGCAGCTTGAGCCCGGCGCCCCGGTCGAGCAGGTACTCCACCAGGTCGGGGTACTTGTACCAGAGCGCGTCCATCAGCGGGGTGTGCCCGGTGGTGGGGGCGACGGCGTCCACGAACGCGCCGGCCTCCACGAGCTGACGGGTCACGTCCAGGTCGCCGCCCTGGCAGGCCTTGTGCAGGGCGGTCGCGCCGGCCCTGCTGTCGGCGGTGTGCACATCGGCACCCGCGGCGATGAGCACGCCGGTGGTGGCCGGGTCGGCCTGGCCGGCGGCGATCATCAGCACGGTCAGCCCGGAGGAGTCCTCCCGGGTGCCGGGGTCGGCGCCCGCCTCCAGCAGCCGCCTGACCTGCTCGGTGCGGCGGCCGCGGACGGCGTCGATCAGTTCGGCGCTCATGACGCGGCCTTCGCCTGCGGAGCGTCGCCGCGGATGGCGCGGATGATCTGCGAGGGGTCGGTGTGCGACTCCCAGCGGACGATGCGGCCGTCGCGCACGGTCAGCCAGTGGGTGAAGACGATCTCGAAGTCGATGCCGGTCTCCTTGACCCGCGAGATCTCGTGGATGATCCCGGCGGCCTTCTCGCCCTCGACGACGAGGTCGAGCAGTTCCTCGGAGACCACGTCGCACTGTCCGGCGAAGACCCGCACGCTCTCGGCGACCTCGTCGCGGCTGTGCAGGGTGCCGATCCACTTCATGTCGTCGTTGTAGCCGGGGACCGGGCGGTAGTTGATCCACTCCACGTCGTCGGCGAGCAGGGAGAGCGCGGTCGCGAAGTCGCCGCCGGTCAGGGCGGAGAACCAGCGCTTGGCGACGTCCCGGGTGTGCTCGGTGGCTTCACTCATGTCGTCTCCTCGGGGCCGTCCGAAACGGTCATGATCTGCTGGTTGCCGTCCGCCCACAGGGCCGTCATCAGCACGCCGGCGATGCGCCAGCCGGCGGCGGTGCGGGCCAGGTCGAAGCGGTAGCGGCCGCCGAGCGTCCACGTCTCGGAGCCGTAGGGGTTGGGCAGCAGGTGGGTGGCCTGGAAGTGGGCGGTCAGAACCGCCACGTCTCCGCGCACCTCGGCGATCTGGTTGCCGATCATGTGCTGGGTGGCCTTGAGGTGGCCGAGCCCGGCGGACCAGTCGGCGATGACCTGGTCGGGGGTGCGGACGACCGGCTCCCCGCCGAAGAGGCTGGTGTAGTCGAGGGTCACCTTCTCGGCGAGCAGCGCCGGCAGGGCGTCCCACTGGCGCAGGTCGACGTACCACAGCATCCTGGTGCAGGTCTCGATCACGTCGAGACGGTCTTCCGGGGAACTCATGGGCACCTCCGTCGAGTTGTGCGAGGTGTGTCCGAACGACGCTATCGACGCACCTCAGCGGGGTTGCCGGACGTCAGGGGCGCCCTCGCCCCACTGTGCGAGGTCCGCCCGGGTACTACGTCAGATCACCGCGGCGGACGGGCGGGCGGGGCTCAGACGGTCTTCAGGAATCCGCCGTCGACGACGAACTCGGCGCCGTTGGCGTTGGGTGCCTTGCGGGACGCGACGAACGCCACGAGCGCGGCCAGTTCCGCGGCCGTCGTGGTGTGTCCGGTCGAGCTGCCGAGCATCTGCGGCACCTGGGCGAGCACCTCGTCCCGGGAGAGCCCGGACTGCCCGGCGATGGTGTCGGCGATGCCGCCCGGGCCGGTCCAGGCGTCGGTCATCACCGGTCCGGCCGCGACCGTGTTGACGCGGACGCCGCGCGGGCCGAACTCCTCGGCGAGCCCCTTGCCCAGGTTCAGCAGGGCCGCCTTGGCCGCCGAGTAGTCGACGACCACGGGGACGGGGCTGCGGGCGTTGGTGGAGCCCAGGTTCACGATGGAGCCCTGCCGCTCGATGATGCTGGGCAGTGCCGCCCGGGTGGTCCGCACGGCGGTGAGCAGGTTCATGGTGAGCGACTCCTGCCAGCCCTTGTCGTCGACGGACAGGAAGCCGCCGGGCCGGGTGTAGGGGAAGCCGAGGTTGTTCACCAGGATGTCGATGCCGCCCAGCTCGGCCAGCGCGTAGTCGACCAGTTCGGCCGGGCCTCCTTCCGTCGCCAGGTCGACGGATAAGACGTACGGGGTGGTCTCCCTGAGCGCGTCGCTGACGGTGCGGGCGCCGCCGATCACGCGGGCGCCCTCGGCGGCCAGGGTTCTGGCGATCTCCAGGCCGATTCCCCGGCTGGCTCCGGTGATCAGGGCGGTCTTGCCGGCGAGGTCCAGTTCCATGGGGGTCCTCCCTCGAACGTGCACTGCGGTCGGTTTCCGTGAACGTAACGACGGGCGGGACCGGCGCCGCGGGGCTGAGGGCACTTGGTACGGACTACGTCACGTGAGCGCGCGCAGACTGACGGTTCCGATCACTTGACGCAGTGTCATGCCGCGTCTGACGGAGTCCGCCGGGCGGTCCGGCCCGCCGGACCTGCGTTCCGGGCCCGGTGCGGAGGGTGGTGCGACGGTCCATCGAGCGACGAGGAGAAACCCATGGTGAACGGCGCCCACGCAGCCGCCCGGCGAACACCGCCCGGCGAGGACGACGGCTGGGGCCTGGCCGGTGTCGGATAGCGGCCGGGCGATGGACCGGCGCAGGAGTCTCAGGCTGGGTGCGGTCTTCCCGCACCTGGAGATCGGCCCGGACCCGGGAGCCGTACGCGACTGGGCGCAGGCCGTGGAGGACGCCGGGTTCGACCATGTGAGCGCCTTCGACCACGTGCTCGGCGTGGGCACCGGCTCACGGCCCGGCTGGTACGGCTTCACCAGCGAGCACCTCTTCCACGAGGTGTTCGTGCTGTTCGGCTACCTGGCCGGGGTCACCCGCACCCTGGAGCTGGCCACCGGGGTGCTGGTGCTGCCGCAGCGCCAGACGGCCCTGGTCGCCAAGCAGGCCGCCGAGGTCGACGTGCTCAGCGGCGGCCGGCTCCGGCTCGGGGTGGGCGTCGGCTGGAACAAGGTGGAGTACGACGCACTGGGCGCGTCCTTCCACGACCGGGGCGCCCGCAGCGCCGAACAGGTGGAGCTGCTGCGCCGGTTGTGGGGCGAGCCCACGGTGACCTTCGACGGGCGCTGGGACCGGGTGGACGACGCGGGCATCCTGCCGCGTCCGCCGCGCGGCCGGATCCCGGTGTGGTTCGGCGGCAACGCCGAGCCGGTGCTGCGCCGGGCCGGGGAGCTGGGCGACGGCTGGCTGCCGCTGCGGGCCCCGGACGACACGGCCCGGGCGATGGTGGGCCGGGTGCGGTCGTACGCCCTCCGGGCCGGCCGGGACCCGGCGTCACTGGGGTTCGAGGCGCGGCTGGAGCTGAGCCGGGTGCCCGAGGCCAAGTGGCCGGACTTCGTGGCGGGCTGGCGGGACCTGGGGGCGACCCATCTGTCGCTGAACACCATGGGGCTGGGCCTGGCCACCGCCGACGAGCACGCGCGGCTGCTGCGCAGCACGCTCGAGGAGCTGGCCGCGGTCGCCCGGGAGTGACGTCCGCACGCCCGGCCGTGTACGGCGCAGGCCCTCCCGAACATCGGGAGGGCCTTCGGCGTGTGCCGGGACGGCACCTGGGCGCCGCTAGCGTCCGTACTCCTCGGCGAGGAAGCGCATGGTCTGGTCGGTGAAGACGCGCATCTCGCGGGTGAGGTTCTTGCCGCGGCGCCAGGCCAGCTGGGTGAAGACCTCGAAGGGGATCTCCCAGTCGAGCCGGACCAGCAGGCCCGCGTCGAGGGCGTCCTGGACGCAGGCGGTGGGCAGCAGCGAGATGCCGAGTCCGGCGGCCACCCCGCGCTTGATGGACTCGATGGTGCCGAACTCCAGGAAGGGCAGGGCCTCCCCGGTGCCGTCGTTCAGCTCGGCCTCGAACAGCTCGCGGTAGGCGCAGCCCGCCTCCGCGGAGATCACCTGGGTGCGGCGCAGTTCCTCGGTGGTCACCTTGGGCAGCCGGGTCAGCGGGTGGTCCGGGGCGGCGACCACGGTGAGCGGCTCGGAGCCGAGCACCTCGGTCTGCACGCCGGGGTGCTGGGTCTCGGCCTCCATCAGGAAGCCCATGTCGAACATGCCCTGGCGCAGGGCGTGGCAGGTCTCCGCGCACAGGCTGGGCCGCAGCACGATGTGCAGGGCCGGGTAGCGGTGGTGGAAGAACTCCAGCAGCGGCGGCATGCGGTAGGAGGTGATGGACTCCATCGAGCCGATGGTCAGTACGCCGGCCGGGTCTCCCGAGCCGACGGTGGCGCCGCGCGCCTCGCCCGCCAGGGTCAGCATCTGCTCGGCGTAGGGCAGCAGCCGCTGGCCCGCGTCGGTGAGCTGGATGCGTCCCCCGAGGCGGTCGAAGAGGTCCACGCCGAGCGACATCTCCAGGCCCTTGATCTGGCTGGTGACGCTGGACTGGGCGTATTTCAGCTCCGTGGCCGCCTTCGAGAAACTGAGCAGCGTGGCCACCTTGTGGAACGCCGCCAGCTGCCTGATATCCATGGTCCTCTCCCTGCCTGGGCCGAAACACCGGATGCATTTCCTTTGTCAGCACACCACCGGAGCGGAGGTGATTCCACGGTCCCGTGGTGTCCCTTTGCGGACAGGTGACGTCCGTTAGCGGTCAGCCGCGTCGTGCTCGGCCCGCGCCGTTTCCCGGCGGCCGATCATCAGGCCCGCCTGGAACCGGCTGACGGCCCCCATGTCCTCCATGATCGCGGAGATGTGGCGGCGGCAGGTCCGGGCGGCCATGCCCAGCCGGCGGGCGATGACCTCGTCCTTCAGGCCGAGGGCCATGAGCCGGAGGATGGACAGCCGCACCTCTTCCGCGAGCTGGTGGTACTCCGCGGGCTGCCCGTCCACCTCGAACGGGCGGCCGATCTGCCAGACCGACTCGAAGGACCGGCAGAGGTAGCCGACGACGGTCGGCTCGGTGACGACGGCCGCGCCGGGCGGCCCGCCGCCGGTGGGTTCCTTCGGGATGAAGGCGACCTCGCGGTCGTACACGATGAGCCGTTCGGACAGCTCCTCCACGGTGCGCACCTCGGCGCCCTGGCGGGTGATCTCCTGGACGTAGGTGCGGGTGGCGAGGCTGGCGCGGGCGGTGTGCTGGTAGAGGGTGCGCACCCGGACGCCGCGGCGCAGCAGTTCCAGGGTGTGCTCGCGGTCGGCCTCCAGGAGTCCGGGCGGCCGTCCGCCGCCGGACTGAAGGCTCATCCGCTCCCGAGTGCAGCCGTACCGGGCCCGGTCGATCTCCCGGCGTACGTCCTCGACGTCGTCGAGGACGGTGACCGTGGCTCCGGACGCGGGCCCGCGGTGCCGGGCCCGGTAGGCGGCGGCGAGGGAGCGCAGCTCGTGGTGGATGCGGGCGGCCTCGCGGCGCCGCCGGGCGATGGCCAGCTCCAGCGGGGTGACCAGTTCGGCCTCGGCGGCCTCCGGGTCGAGCGGGACGACGGGCCGGCCGGGCGCGCCGGCGCTCAGCAGCCTGAGGTCCTGGAGGGCCTTGCGGGCCTGCTCGGCGCGGACGGGGTCCACGCCGAGCCCGGCGGCCATCTCCGCGTCGTCGAAGGATCCGAGGCGCAGGGCCCGCTCGTAGGCCGCGACCGCCAGCTCGTCCAGAAGAGGAATTGGTTCGCTCAACTCCTCACCTCCCGGCGGCTGTTGTGGTGCTCCGCTGACCTCGGTCGGTCATCTGTTCCAGCGTAGGGCGGTGGCCGCGCGCGGGGCGGGCCGCGGCCGCACGCCGCCTTGACAGCGTTATGTGGGCCGCGTGACCGGGTCAGTAATGCACCCGGCGGTCCTCCGGGGTGGCCCGGTAGCGCACGGTCCACAGGCTGCGCCTGATGTAGGTGCGCTGGAGCCAGCGGTCCCGGCCGTCGTAGCCGGCCCGGAAGGTGGAGCGGGCGTGCACCCCTTTGCGGTTGTTGATCAGCAGGGCGTGGCCCGGCTGGAGGCGGACCGCGTCGGCGGTGGCGCGGCAGGCCTCCTTGAGCGCCTGCAGCGCGGCCTCGGCGCCCCGGGTGAGGGCGCGGACGCCGTTGGCGGACACGGCGATCTCCGGGAAGCGTTCGGCGCCGCTGAGGATCGGCACCGGGTCGGACAGCACCTCGGCGTCCCCGGCGACGCCGCGGGTGTAGCTGCCGGGCGCGTTGAGCCGGAACAGGGGGCTGCGCAGGGTGTCGACGACCGGGCCGGGCAGCCTGCGGCACAGATCGCGGGCGTCGGCGTAGTAGGTGACGGCGTCGTCGTCGGGGGCGCCGCGCAGGCAGTTGAGGACGAGGAAGTCCGGGTTGGCGAGGTCGTAGCGGCCGATGGCGTCGTAGGTGATGTCGCTGTGGAAGTTGAGGAAGACGGCCGAGCCCTGGTTGGTCTGGGCCCGCTCGCCCTCCCGCACCGGCACCACGTCGTGCACGAGCCGGCCGTCCTTCTCGGTGAGCACGCCGATGGGCTCGCCGAGCAGTCCGGTCAGGCCGAGCAGCACGCTCTCGGCGACGAAGGTCCGCTTGGCGGTGCTGGGGCCGCCGTCGGCCGGGGTGGGCGGCAGCTCCGCGTCCCGCGGGAGGTTGCGCACCCGCATCAGGCCGGGGGCGTCGTTGTGCCGGCCGAAGTCGAGCAGCCGCTGGAGGAGTCCGGCGGGCAGGGCGGCCGCGAAGGCCTTCAGACAGTGGGTGAGCGCGGCGTCGACGTCGGGGGCCGGGTCGGGCAGCGCTGCCAGCCGGGCGGCGAGGTCGTCACGGACACCGTCCGGCAGGGTGAGGTCGGCGAAGGTCATGGCGGTCACACTCCGGCGAGGTGGGGGCGCGGTGCCTGGGCGGCCGGCATGTCGAGCGCGTCGTGCAGCCGCTGGGCGAGGTGCAGGGCGTCCTCGCCGCTCTCGGCGATGTGGGTGGTGACCTTGGAGCCGCGGATCTCGGCCACGGGGACGCCGACGTAGGCGCCGGGCGTGAGGTTCTGCCGGCGCTGGACGGCCTCCAGGTCGACATAGCCGCCGACGACCGCCACCCAGGGTTTCTCGGTGAGCCGTACCGTGTCGATCCCGGCGGCGTGGAAGACGCCGTGCGCGCAGTCGGCGGCGTCGTCGGAGTCGTAACCCAGCACCACGGACCGCTGGTTGAAGACGATCGCGGCCATCTGGTCGCCCTCGCGGCTGATGGTGGTGCCGCGGGAGAACGGGGCCCGGTTGTAGCGCAGCACGATCTCGATGCCGTGCCGCAGGGCGAGCTGGACGGCCCTGCGGTGCAGCACCTTGGCGCCGTACAGGGACATCAGGGCGGCCATGTTGTACGACACCCGGGGCAGCAGGTGGGCGCCGCGCACCAGGTGCGGGTCGGAGGTGTAGATGCCGTCGACGTCGGAGTGGATCTCGCAGGCGGTGCCGCCGACCGCGCGGGCGACGGCGATCGCGGACAGGTCGGAGCTGTTCTTGCCGAGCCAGGTGGGCCGTCCCTGGGCGTCCACCGCCTGCCCGCCGGGCACCACCACGACCTCGTGCTCGGCCAGGGTGCGGCTGAGCGGGCCGGGGTCGGTCTCGATGACCCGCGCCCACAGGAAGGACGAGTTGGTGACGAGGCCGACCTGGTGGCCGGCGAGCACGGTGGCGGTGCGGCCCCTGCGGTGCAGGGCGGTCGCCAGCAGGTGGGCGCTGACCAGGTCGGCGGTGGCGAGCATGCCGGCCGAGGTGGCGTCCTCGGGGTGCTCGTTGACCTCGTGCAGCCGGCCGCGCAGCTGCTCGGTCTCCCCCTGCATGGCGCTGACCACCACGGCCAGCCGGCGGCCCTCGCGGTCCAGCCGTTCCTCCAGGCCGGCCGCGAGCACGTCGTAGGCGGCGTGGGTGCGGAAGGTGGAACCGCCGAACTTCAGGATGGCGACGTCGCTCACAGCAACCCCCGTTCGAGGACGTTCTCGGCGATCTGGACGGCGTTGAGGGCGGCTCCGATCCGCAGGTTGTCGGCGACCAGCCAGAGCCAGAAACCGCGCGGATTGTGCGGGGCCACCCGGACCCGGCCGACGTGCACGTGGTCCGGGTTCCCCGCGGTGAGCGGGGTGGGGAAGCGGCCCGGGACGTCCCGGTCGTGGACGGTGACCTCGGGCAGCGCGGCGAGCCGGGCGACCAGCTCGGTGCGGTCGACCGGGGCCGCGGCCTCCACCCAGACGGCCTCGGAGTGCGAGTTGACCACCGGCACCCGCACGCAGGTGGTGGTGACGTCCAGGTGGGGCAGGCCGAGGATCTTGCGGGACTCCTGGAGCATCTTCTGCTCCTCCAGGGTGAACCCGCTGTCCAGCAGCTTGTCGATGAACGGCACCACGTTGAAGGCGAGGGGCGCGGTGAAGCGTTCGGCGGGCAGTTCGGCGCCGGGGTCGCGCAGCGCCAGCTCGCTGCCCTCCCTGAGCTCCGTGATGCCGTGCTCGCCCTGCCCGGAGGCGGCCTGGTAGGTGCTGACGACGACCTGCCGGATGCCCCAGCGCTCCTGGACCGCGGACAGCAGCCGCACCAGCGGGATGGTGGAGCAGTTGGGGTTGGCGATGATGCCGCTCGCCGGGCGGCCGGTCAGCACGCCCGCGTTGACCTGGGGCACCACCAGCGGGGTGTCCGGGTCCATGCGGAAGGCGTTGGTGTTGTCGATGACCAGCGCGCCCTGCGCGGCCGCCTTGCGGGCCCACTGGAGGCTGACCGACGTGCCGGCGGAGAAGAACGCGATGTCGACGTCCGAGAAGTCGGTGTGCTCCAGGTCCTCCACCACCGTGGCGCGGCCGTCGACGTCGACGACGCGGCCCGCGGAGCGGGCGGACGCGGCGAGTCTCACCCCCCGGTGGCGCAGGCCGCGCGAGGCGATCAGTTCGATGAGGGTCCGGCCGACGGCTCCGGTCGCTCCGGCGATCGCGAGGCGCGGGGCCGTGGGGTCGCTGACGAGTGTCATCGGGTTTCCTTAAGGGTGGTCGCGGTCCGGGTGAGCGCGGCCGGCGGCACATCGTCCGGTGAGGTGCGGCGCCGGGCGGCGGGCAGCAGGGGCCAGCCGAGGTTCACGCCGAGGCCGGCCGCCGCGATCAGCGGGACGCCCAGGGCCTGGAGCAGCGTGATGTGGTGGCCGTAGACCGTGAAGTCGACGAGGATCGCCACCGCCGGGTACACGAAGGACAGCACCGCGATCCTCGCGGTGGGCAGCTTCTGGTACGAGGCGTACAGCAGGATGTACATCAGGCAGGTGTGGATCACCCCGAGGCCCGCGAGCCACGCCCAGCCGGCCCCCAGTCCGGCGGTCTCGCCGAGCGAGGCGAACGGCAGCAGCAGCGGGATGCCCACGGACGCCTGGATGAGGGCGGTGAGTTCGGGGCGTACGCCGGTCAGGTGCTTGGCGATGACGGTGGCGAAGGCGTACAGCAGCGCGGCGAGCAGCGCCTGGCCGACACCGAGCAGGTAGGCGCCGCCGTCCGCGCCGCCGCCCGCGGTGAGGTCGGCGACGAGCAGCACTCCGGCGAAGGCCAGGAGGATCCAGCCCGCCTGGTGGCGGTCGAGGCGTTCCTTGAACAGCAGCAGGCCGAGCAGCACGACGTAGAACGGCTGGGTGTGGTAGACGACCGTCGCCACCGAGATCGACGTGGTGGTGTACGCGCTGAACAGCAGGACCCAGTTGAAGACGATGCACACCCCGCCGAGCGCGGCGAGCGCGAAGGTGCGGCGGGTGAAGCGGTGGTCGGTGAAGAAGCCGCGCAGCGCGCAGTAGGCGGCGAGGGCGAGGGCGCCGAAGAGGCAGCGGAAGAAGACCACGTTGAAGCTGGACTGGCCGGACTCGACGACGAAGACGCCCAGGGTGCCCGACAGGACCATCGCGGCGGTGAGCTCCACGGCGCCTCTGGTCTGCCGCCCGGGGGGTGGGGTGGTCACAGGTCGTACCTCGCCTTCGCGTTCGGGTGGGGGGATGTCAGTGCAGGGGCACGGCGTAGTGCAGACCGCCTCTGGTCCACAGCTCGTTGGGGCCGCGCGGCACGTCCAGCCCGGAGGCGCGGCCCAGGTTGCGTTCGTACAGCTCGGCGTAGCCGCCGACCGCGTCCAGTACCCGGGCGGCCCAGCCGGTGTCGAGTCCGGCGGCGGGGCCGTGCCGGCCGGCCTGCCGGGCGACGGCGGCGCGGCCGTCCGGGCCCGCTCGGTGGGTCTCGTACTCGGCGGCGAACAGCAGCTGGAGGACCCAGCGGCAGATCCGGAACCAGCCCGGATCGTCGTCCCGGACCACGGCGGCCATCGGCTCGCGGGAGATCTCCGCGGGCAGGATGCGGTGCGCGGCCGGGTCGGGCAGGGTGCGGCGGGCTCCGGCGAGGGCGACCTTGTCCAGGACGTAGGCGGCGCACTCCCCCGACGCGTACGCGTGCAGCGCCCGCCGCGGGTCGTCGAAGGCGACCGGGTGGACGGCGAGGCCGCGCGGCCCGTACCAGGCGGCCAGGTTGGCCGGGGTGGTGGAGCCCGCGTGCACGGCGACGCGGTGTCCGGCGAGCGCGGCCGGGTCGGTGACGCCGGAGGCGGACGGCACCAGGAAGCCCTCGCCGTCGTAGCAGGTGACCCCGGCGAACAGCAGCCCGTGGGCGGCTTCGCGTCCCATGGTCCAGCTCACGTTGCACACCGTCAGGTCGGCCTCGCCCGCGGCGAGCCGGGTGAGCCGTTCGGCGGGGCTCGCGGGCCGCCAGTCGACGGCCTCCGGGTCCCCGGCGACGGCGGCGGCGACGGCGCGCGCCACATCGGCGTCCAGCCCGGTCCAGCGGCCGTCCGGGGTGCGCAGCGAGAGCCCGGGCTGGCCCTGGGAGACCAGGGCGCGCACGGCGCCGCGGGCGCGTACCCGGGCCAGGGTGCAGGCGAGGGCCGTGCGGGCGGTCATGCCGGGCTCCGCAGCAGGGCGCCCACGGTGTGCTCGCGGTCGTAGCGGCGCTCGTTGTGGGCGAGCATGGCGGTGAGCCGGCGGGCGGTGAGCGGGCCGGAGCGGGCGCGGCCGGCGCGGACCGTCACCGGCATGCCGCCGGCCCGGGACCAGGCGAGCATGCCGTGTTCGTCGATGACGGCGCGGGCGGCGCCCGCGTTGTCGCGGTGCAGGCAGTACGGCACGTCGAGGACGCCGCGGGCGAACGCGGACACCAGGGCGGCACCCGTGGTGCGGCCCAGTTCCAGGGTGGCGTCGACCAGCGTGCGGGCCTCGTCGAGCAGGCCGGTGCGGGCGGGCTCGGGGCAGCGGGTGACCGCGCAGTCGGCGGCGGCCTGCCGGGCGACCGCGTCGGCGAACTCCAGCGCCTCGACGTTCTCCTCGATCGCGGGGATGCGCCGGGCCTCGGCCGGGGTCTTGACGATGAGCCGTTCGGTGCCGCTGTGCACGGCGAGCCGCACGCTGTCCTCCAGCAGCCGGAAGGAGCCGATGGGGGTGCGCGGGAAGACGCCCATGTAGGTGTAGAGGGCGACGTGCCAGTCCACGTCGGGCAGGTGCTCGGCGGCCAGCCGGCGCAGCGCGGCCAGGGCTTCGAGGTCCTGGCCGAGGTGGACCTGCTGGGCATAGCTGAGCGAGACCGAGCGCAGCCCGTGCTCACGGAAGAACCGTGCCTCCAGCACGCTGAGCGCGACCAGCAGCGAGGGCGGGCAGAGCTGGCCCAGCATGCAGCCGCCGAAGGTCTCCAGGTGCATGGGCCGGGCGGCCCCGGCGGCCAGTTCGCAGCAGCGCGCCCAGTTGTCGGCGGCCTCGGGCAGCGGGACGCGGCCGTAGGGCAGGCAGTACGAGACGGGCCCGCCCTCGGTGGCGTCGACGCCCGCCTCGACCATGGTCCGGAACAGGTCCAGGGGCAGCGGCGAGCCGTGCCGCACCTGCACCGGGAAGCCGTCCACGGCGACGCCCGCGAGCAGCTCCCGTACGACTGCCGCGCCGTGCGCCTGGAGGGGGAAGCCGTTGAGGTCGGCGCCGCCGTTCCCGGCGAGGGCGCGGCGGGCGGAGGCGTGGTCGCCGACGCGGGTGTAGCTGTCGAGGGTGACCGTGCCGACGGTGGTGGCCCGGCAGTCGCGCACGGCGAGCAGACCGGCCCGCATCTTCGCCGGCGCGCCGAAGCCCATCCGCGGCTGGACCACGAGCCGCCGCTCGGCCCGCGCGGCGCGCACCCGGTCGGCGAACCGGCCCATCAGCGTGCCCCGACGGGGATCCGCGGGGCCGTCGCGGCCAGCGTGCCGAGGAAGCACAGGAAGTCGGCGAGCAGCCGCTCTGCGGGTTCCTCGGTCTCGTTGAACACGGCGGTGAAGCCGGCGTCCAGCAGCCGCTGTCCGAGCCGGTCGTCGGCGGCGCCGCGCACCCCGAGCTTGCCGCCGATCACCACGGGCAGGCCGGCGAGTCCGGGGTCGCGGCGCAGGGTACGCACCAGGCGCAGCCCGTCGAGGTGGCCGTGGCCGTTGACGGTGGACAGCACCAGCAGATCGGGCCGGTCGGCGCCGCGGCAGGCGTCCAGCACGGTGGCGTCCGGCGGGCACACCCCGAGGTTGGTGACCTCGTGCCCGGCTTCCTCGAGCAGCAGCTGCAGGTGGACCAGGTTCCACATGTGCGCGTCGGAGGAGACGCTGGAAACCGTGACGCGCAGCGGGTGGGTCCGTATCGGATGAACAGACATGACTCTCACTCTTGGATTTGTCCGGCGATAAGTACAGCCTGCGCCGAACGGATATCCGAAAGCGGACGATCAGGAATTTCCATACACGGGCGAGGAGTTCTTCCGGTCAGAGTGAAAAGTGACGGGGGAGGAAATCCGTGGGCACGCCGCCGCGCCGGAATTCGGGATGCCGGAGTATTTCCTGGTGCAGGGGAATGGTCGTGCGCACCCCGGGACCCGACACCTCGAATTCCTCCAGCGCCCGCAGGGTACGGTCCAGTGCCGTGGCGCGATCCGGTCCCCAGACGATGAGCTTGCCGATCATCGAGTCGTAGTAGGGGCTGACCCGGGAGCCGGGCGCGTAGTCGGTGTCGACGCGCACCCAGGGGCCGCCGGGGGCGCGGTAGTTCTCCAGCAGGCCCGGCGTGGGCGCGAAGCCGCGGCCGGGGTCCTCGGCGTTGATCCGGCACTCCACGGCGTGGCCGCGGATCTCGATGTCCTCCTGCCGCACGGTGAGCGGCCGGCCCGCGGCGATCCGGAGCTGCTCGGCGATCAGGTCCACTCCGGTGACGAGTTCGGTGACGGGGTGCTCCACCTGGATGCGGGCGTTCATCTCCATGAACCAGAAGGCGTGGTCGGCCGCCGGATCGGTCTCCAGCAGGAACTCCACCGTCCCGGCGCCCCGGTAGCCGACGGCGCGGGCCCCGGCGACGGCCGCCGCGCCGAGCTGCTCGCGCAGCTTCGGCGGCAGGCCGGGGGCGGGTGACTCCTCGACGAGCTTCTGGTGGCGGCGCTGCACCGAGCAGTCCCGTTCGCCGAGGTGGACGGCGCCGCCGAAGTCGTCGCACAGGACCTGGATCTCGATGTGCCGGGTGACGGGCAGGTAGCGCTCCAGGTAGACCGCGCTGTTCTTGAACACCGCCTGCGCGCCGGCCCGGGTGGTGACGTAGGCCTCCTTCAGGTCCTCCGGACGGCGCACCACGGTGATGCCGCGTCCGCCGCCGCCCGCCGCGGCCTTGATGATCACCGGGTAGCCGATGTCCCGGGCGATCTCGTCGGCGGCCTCCACCGAGTCGACGGGTTCGGTGGTGCCGGGCAGCAGGGGCAGTCCGGCCGCCGTCATCAGCCGGCGTGCGGTGGCCTTGTCGCCGACGTTCTCCATGACGTCCGGGGGCGGCCCGACGAAGGTGATCCCGGCGTCCGCGCAGATCTCCGCGAAGTACGGGTCCTCGGAGAGGAAGCCGTAGCCCGGGTGGACCGCCTGCGCGCCCGTCCTGAGGGCGGCGCCGATGATGTTGGGGATGTTGAGGTAGCTGCGGGTGGGCGCGCCCGGACCGATGTGCACGGCCTCGTCGGCGGCGTGGACGAAGCGGGCGTCGGCGTCGGGGGTGGAGTACACGGCGACCGTGCGGACGCCGAGGTCCCGGCAGGTCCGGATGATGCGCAGCGCGATCTCGCCGCGGTTGGCGATGAGCACCTTGTCGAACATGGCGGCCCCGCCTCAGCCGGCCGGGCGCAGGTCGATGAGCGGCTGGGCGTACTCGACGACCTCGCCGTCCGCGGCGTGGATGGCGTGCACGGTGCCCTTGACGTCGGCGGTGATGGAGTTGAGCAGCTTCATCGCCTCGATGACGGCCAGTTGCTGCCCGGCCTCCACCGTGTCGCCGACCTTCACGAAGGGTTCGGCGCCGGGGGCGGGGGCCTGGTAGTAGGTGCCGACGAGGGGGGCGGTGACACGGACCAGGCCGTCGGGGGGGCCGTCGGTCCGCTGGGGCGCGGGCGCCTGGGCCGTGACGGGGTCCGCGGGGGCGGGTGCCGCGGCAGGGGCCGGGGCCTGGGGCGCCGGGACCGTCTCCCACTCCACGTCCACGCTGATCGCCCCGGCCCGCAGGGTGATCCGGCGCAGGGTGCCGGGCAGTTCGCCCGCCAGCAGCCGGGTCTGGGTCCGCAGCTCCTCGACCGTCGGGCCCGCCGCCGTGCCGTCCGCGGCCGTGGCGTGCGCCGCCGTTCCGTGTGCCGCCGTGCCGTCCGTGGCCGTGCCTGCCGTATCAGTGCTCATCGTGCTTCTCCCAGTCCACTACGCGCTGCATTCGGGGGTCCCCGAAGCGGTCGAACCGCTCCCGCCGGGCGTCGACGAGCTGCCGGCCGGACCGGCCGAGCAGCGGGGAGAGGGTGCGCACCAGGGCGCTCTTCACGGTCAGCGCGGTGGTGTGCGGTTCCGTGTGCGCCCCGTCCGGCGGCTCGGGCACGATGCCGTCCACGACTCCGAGGCGCAGCAGGTCGGGCGGGGTCAGCCGGAGGGCGCCGGCGGCCCGGCCGGCGTGTTCGGCGGTGCCGAAGAGGATGGTGGAGCAGCCCTCGGGGCTGATCACCGAGTAGTAGGCGTTCTGCAGGATCAGCACCGTGTCGGCCACGCCGAGGGCGAGCGCCCCGCCGCTGCCGCCCTCCCCGGTGACCACCGAGACGACCGGGACCCGCAGCCGGGACAGCTCCAGGATGCACTCGGCGATGGCGACGGACTGGCCGCGCTCCTCCGCGTCGATGCCCGGGAAGGCGCCCGGGGTGTCGACGAACGCGATCAGCGGCAGCCCGAACCGGTCCGCGAACCGCATCAGGCGCAGCGCCTTGCGGTAGCCGTCGGGGCCGGGCATCCCGAAGTTGGCGCGGACCAGTTCGGCCGTGTCGTGGCCCTTCTGGTGGCCGAGGACGACCACGCTCTGCCCGCCCAGCCGGGCCAGACCGCCCACCAGCGCCCGGTCGTCGCCGTGCACCCGGTCGCCGCGCAGCTCGACGAAGTCGTCGAAGACGTGACCGACGTAGTCGAGGGTCGTGGGCCGCCGCACGTCGCGGGCCAGGGCCACCAGGTCGCGGGCGGTGCGGGTGCCGGCCGGCGGGCGGGTGAGCACCACGGCCGGGTCGGGGGCGTCCGGCAGTTCGGGCACCGAAGGGCCGAGCAGGTGCAGCAGCCGGGCCAGGTGCTCGCGCTGCGTCTCGCGCGGCACGACCGCGTCGATCATGCCGTGCTCCAGCAGGAACTCGGCGCTCTGGAAGCCGGGCGGCAGCTCCTGGCGGATGGTGTTGCGGATGACCTGCGGCCCGGCGAAGCCGATCAGCGCGCCCGGTTCGGCGAGGACGACGTCGCCGAGCATGGCGAAGGAGGCGCTGACCCCGCCGAAGGTGGGATCGGTGTTGAGGTTGACCACCGGGATCCTGGCCTCGCGCAGCCGCTCGATCCACTGGGCGGTCTTCGCCATCTGCATCAGCGACAGCGCGCCCTCCTGCATGCGCGCCCCGCCCGAGGCGGCGACCAGCAGCAGCGGCAGGCGTTCGGCGAGCGCGAGGCGGGCCGTGGCGGCGATCTGCTCTCCGACGGCGGTGCCCATGCTGCCGCCCATGAAGCTGAAGTCGAGGACGGCCACCGCGACCGGCCTGCCGCGCACCGTCATCCGCCCGGCCAGCACGGCGTCCGGGCGTCCGGTGCGCGCCTGGGCGTCGCGCAGCCGCTCCGGGTAGGGCTTGCTGTCGGTGAAGCGGAGCGGGTCGCCGGGGGCGGGCGGGCCGGGCAGCGGCCGGAAGCTGCCGGGGTCGGCGAGCTGGCCGATCCGGACGTCCGGCGGGATGCGGAAGTGGAACTGGCACTCGGGGCAGACCTTGCGGTTGCGGTCCAGGCGCTTGCCGTAGACGAACGCCCCGCAGGAGGCGCAGCGGCGCCACTGGACGTCCTGGCCGGCCCGGACCTGCCGGGGTGTGCTCATGCGGCTTTCCTCCTGCGTTCGCCGCCGGGGACCGGCGGGGCCGCCTTCTGCGGGACGGACTCGGTGGCGGCGGCCATGCCGAAGCGGGGCATGTTCCGGTAGACGGTGTGCATCCGGTCCGGCGAGACGACGTACGCCTCGTGGAAGATGCCGACCGCGCCGTCGTTGCGTACGGCCCGGTTGAACCAGGCCCACATGGAGCGGTGCTTGCCGTCGCTGCGGTGCGAGTAGCGCATGAGGTCGTCCATGCTGCGCCAGTACTGCACCATGATCACCGTGCGGTTGAACCAGGCGCGGGAGCCAAGGAAGCCGTGTTCCTTGTTCTTCCGCAGCTCGATCAGCATGGGGATCATCGAGCCGATCACCGGCACCCAGCGGTGCACCATCCGGAACTTGTTCACGCGCAGGCCGATCAGCAGCACCACGGTGCCCTCGGGCGGGGCCGCGATCCGGGGCTCGGTGATGACCTTCAGGTCCATGGGGGTTCCCTCCGGTTGCGGCGAGACGGGAATGGCTGGGGGTCGGTCAGAAGGGGTACGTGCGGGGCGGGCTGCTGGTGGTGAGGGTGCGCCAGCGGGTGAACGCCTCCAGGGCGGCCTGCCCGCCGAAGCCGTAGCCGTTGCCGGAGGCGCCGATGCCGCCGAACGGCAGGGCCGCGTCCTGGACCACGGTCTGGTCGCCGATGTGGGTGACGCCGCAGCGCAGTCGCCGGCCGAGGGCCGTGCCGCGGGCGGTGTCGCCGGTGTAGACGGCGGCGGTCAGGCCGTGGTCGGAGGTGTTGGCGAGCCGTACGGCGTCGGCGTCGTCCGTGAAGGCGGTGACGGTGGCGACCGGGCCGAACACCTCGGTGTGGAAGATGTCCATCCGCTCGGTGACGCCGGCGAGCACGGTGGGCGGGTAGTACGGGCCGTCCGGGCGGCCCCCGGTGAGCAGGCGGGCCCCTTGCGCGACGGCGTGCTCGACGGCGGCCGCGATGCCGTGCAGCTGGCGGCGGTCGACGATCGGGCCGATCTGGGCGTCGCTGCGGTAGGGGTCGCCGACCCGCAGGGCGGCGGCGTGCCGGGCCAGCGCGGCGGCGTAGTCCCCGGCGATCGAATGGTGCACCAGGTGGCGGCGGGCCGACATGCAGATCTGGCCCTGGTGCAGGAAGGAACCCCACGATCCGGCGCCCGCCGCCTGCTCGACGTCGGCGTCGTCGAGGACGACGAACGCGTTCTGCCCGCCGAGTTCGAGGACGGCCCGCTTCAGGAGCCGGCCGCAGGCCGCCCCGATCTCCCGGCCCGCCTCGGTCGAGCCGGTGAACGACACCATCGCCACATCGGGGGCCCGCACCACCGCGGCACCGGTCTCGGCGTCGCCGTGCACGACCTCGAGCACCCCCGGCGGCAGCCCCGCCTCGGCGAACACCTCGGCGAACAGGCTGCCGCCGGACAGCGGCGTGTGCGGGTCGGGCTTGAGCAGCACCGCGTTGCCGAGGGCCAGCGCCGGGCCGAGGGAGCGGGCGCCGAGCAGCAGCGGGAAGTTCCACGGCACGATCACGCCGACCACGCCGAGCGGCACCCGGGTCACCTCGGCTTTCCGGGACGGGTCGTCCGAGCCGGGGTGCGGGGCGCCGGGGTCACGGGCGAGCCGGGCGCCGTGCCGCAGCTCCTGCGCGGCGAGCAGCACCTCGAAGTACGCCTTGCCGGGGATGGCGCCGCCCTCCCGCACCAGCAGGTCCTGGGCCCGGCCGGTGCGCTCCTCCAGCAGGCCGGCGGCCCGCTCGACGATCGCGGCGCGCCGCTCGGCGGGGACCGCGGCCCAGCCGGGCGCGGCGGCGGCGGCCCGGCGGGCGGCGGAGGCGACCCGGTCGGGTCCGGCCCGCTCGACGCTGCCCAGTTCCTCGCCGGTGGTGATCTCCCGGCTGGCCAGCCGGGCCGGGGTGTCGGTGGGAGCGGTCACCTGCGGACCTCGCTTTCGTGCTCTGCCGGACGGACGGCAGCGGCGGACGGGGGTGTTCGCCCGGGGAGCCGGGGGCCCGCCCGTCGGGCGGCCGCGGGCCGCGCGCGGTCCTCGCGCGGTTCACCGCGCCCTTCGGCGGGTGGTGCCGGGCAGCCGGCGCAGGGCCGCGACGGGTCCTCGGGGGTGTCCAGGGCGCGGCGCAGGCGGCGCAGGCAGCGGGTGCGGATGGGGCCGATGGAGCCGACCGGTACGGCCAGGGCCGCGGAGAGGTCCCGGTAGCTGGGGGGCGGGTCCTGCAGGGCGTGCAGGAGCACGTCCCGGCACTGCGGGGACAGGGTGCCGATCGCGCGCAGGAGTTCGCGGTCGCGGTCGGCGCGCAGGGTGATCTGCTCGGGGCTCTCGTGAGGGCCGCGGCGGTGGTCGACCAGGTACTCCAGGGTCTCGGGGTCGCCGATCGTCACCAGCCGCCGGGCGCGGCCCGCCGCCTTGACGGCCTCGCGCCGGGCGACGGTGGCGAGCCAGTCGCCGAGCCGGTCGGGGTCGCGGATGCGGTGCGCGTTCTGCATCAGCCGGAACCAGGTGAGCTGCCGCACGTCCTCGGCCTCGGCCCGGCTGACGCGCTGGCTGCGGGCCACCGTCCAGACGAGGGCGCCGAAGCGGTCCACGGTCTCGCCCCAGGCTTCCGGTTCGCCGCGGGCGCAGCCGGCCAGCAGCTCCGCGTTCCCCTTCGGTTTCGACGGCATGGCTCGGCCTCCGTGTGCCAACTCCCGCGCTGCGGCGCGCGCTCCGGCGGATTGCGCCTTCCATGCAACACACCGGGCGCGGTGGCCGGAAACGCGCACCGCTGTCCGGTAGCGGTCATGCCGGGAGTGGACAGCGGGGCCGGTCACCGGGCACCGTCCCCGGCCGGGCGCGGAAGGAGTTCCGCCATCGCGGAGCGCAGCCGCACGGGGATCGGCCCGGTGTCGTCCTCGCTGGCGCGGATGGCGATGCCGAGGGCGAAGCGGTCCCAGACCTGGAGCACCTGGATCTGCCACAGCGGGCGCTCCGGCTCGGGGATCTCGTCGTCGACGACGGCCAGTCCGCCGCCGCGCAGCCGGTGCACGGAGAACGCGTCGAAGCCGCGGGCCATGCCCATGCCGGTGGCCTTGGTGTAGGCCTCCTTGGCGACCCAGGAGTCCGCGAAGGCGTGCCCCTGCTGGTCCTCCCGGTCGCGGCGCAGGATCTCCTGCTCCAGCGGCGTGAACACCTTGGGGGCGAAGCGGAGGGCTTCCGGGCGGGCGGGCGTCGTCTCGGCGTCGACGCCCGCCGTACGGCCGCGTACGACGATCGCGGCGATCAGCCCGTTGGTGTGGGTGAGGTTGAAGTCCAGCCCCCAGTCGGCGCCCTGGACGGTGGGCCGGCCGAACTTCCCCTTCTCGAACCGCCACTGCGCGGGCGGCACGTCGGCGTACTGCGACAGCACCTGGCGGGACAGCAGCCGGGCGCCGAGGAAGCGGGCGCGGGCGGCGGGGAAGAGCAGCCGGTCGTGGCGGGCCCGTTCCTCCTCGGTGAGCAGGCCGAGTCCGCCGGTCGCCGCGGCGAACCGGGGGACGTCCTCCTCGGCGAGCAGCCACACGTCGGCCCCGCCGGCCAGCGGATCGCCCTCGGCCGCCGGGTGCGGCGGGCCGGCGGGCCGCGCGGTCGCGGTCATCGGCGCTCACCACCCGACCCGGTACGGCCGGAAGGAGAACAGCCGGCCCTCGCGGTGCGCCTCGGCCAGCACACCGGCGACGGTGTCGATGTCGTCGGGGCCGGTGACCCGGCGGGTGGGGTGGAAGCGGCGCAGCAGCCGCTCCAGGCAGAGCAGCAGCACGGCGGGCGAGCGCAGGGCGGGGGTGAGGCTGTCCCGGCCGTGCAGGTGGAGGTGGACGCAGGCGGCCGCCGCGCAGACGGCGCTGTACTGCTTGGCCAGGTCGTACAGTTCCGCGGACTGCCCGGCCGCCCGGCCCCGGTCGGCGAAGAGCTTGGCGTGCTCGTCGGCCAGCCGGTGCACCTCGTCGGCGAGTCGCCCGGCGGTGTCGGCGCAGCCCGCGAGCCAGGCGGCGTCGCGTCCGCCGGCGGCCTCGGCGGCCCGGCGCAGCTCGCCGACGGCCGAGCGCAGCGCGAGCACGGAGTCGTCGCCGGCCCGGCTGAACAGCTGCTGCTCGGCCGGCTCGTACGGCGGCATGGGCCGCGCCGGGTCGAAGAGGTCCGCGACGGCCGCCCGCGCCCGGGCCACCTCGCCGGGGTCCTGCCCGACGGCGCCCGCGAGCAGTACGTCGAGCTGGAGGGCGATGTTCTTGAGGTTCACGACGGTGTTGCCGTCGGCGAAGTTGGAGATGGCGAAGTCGCGCAGGACCTTCTGGAAGATGCCGTGCCGGGGGTGCGCCCGCAGGTAGTGGCGGGCGCCGAGGACGGTGGTCAGCCGGGCGAGGGTCTCCTCCAGCAGGGTCGGCACGAAGTACTTGACCACGGACGACCAGACGCTGGCCTGGGCGGGGGCGAGCTGGAGGGAGCGCACGGCGCCGGTGGTGAGGGCGTCCGCGACCAGCAGCTCGGCGTAGCTCTCGGCGAGCTGCCGCCGGGAGTACGGCACCTCGGCGACCGTGCCGCCGAAGATGACCCGGCGCCCGGCGAAGTCGAGGGTGCTGCGCAGCGCGGTGTCGACGCAGGCCATCGCGATGGAGGCGATGGCGATGCGGGCGAGCTGGCTGCTCTTCAATGCGATCTCGAGGCCCTGTCCGGCCCGCCCGACCAGCGCCGAGTCCGGCACGAAGCAGTCGGTGAGGCGGACGCCGCTCATGTCGAGGCCGCGCAGGCCGTGCAGCGGCTCGTCCGGCAGGTGGGCCAGCTGCCCGGGCGCGACGCCGTCCTTCTCGACGGCGAAGATCGAGTAGCCGCCGGGGCCGCCCTTGTCAGAGGTGCGGGCGAAGACCATGACGGTGCAGGCGACGGTGGCGTTGCCGATGGTCCACTTCTCGCCGTTCAGCAGCCAGCCGCCGTCGGTGCGGCGGGCGGTGGTCTCGTTGGCGAGGACGTCGCTGCCGTGGCGGCGCTCGGACAGGCCCCAGGCGAGCTTGCGGCCGCCGCGGATCGCGTCGGCGAAGTGCTGGCGCTGTCCGGGGCTGCCGGCGATCCACACCGGCATGTAGCTGAGGCTGGTGAGCACCATCGCGGTGGCGGAGGTGGGGTCGCGGCGGCCGACCAGCCGGTACAGGTTGAAGCCGTCCTCGACGTTGACGGCCTTCCCGCCGTTGGCGGCGGGCACGATCCAGTCGTACAGCCCCCAGGAGGCGAGCACGTCGACGAACTCGTGCGGGTAGCGCTGGTCCTCGTCGGCCGCGAGGATCCTCGGGTACGGCATGAGGGCCCCGGCGTCCCACGGGTCGCCCAGGTACTCCTCCAGGTCGGCCATGAGCGCGGTCAGGTCGGTCATGTCGTCTCGTCCCCCTCGTCGGGCTCCGCGGGCGTCTCGGACTCCTTCGGTCCCGGCCCGTCGGCGAGCGGGACCGGGAGCGCGGTGAACAGCAGCCGGGCGTCGTCGAGCCGGGCCAGCGCCGGCCCGGCGGGCAGCACGTCGGGCGCCGCCTGGCGGGGCGCGCGGCCCTCGGCGTGCGCGAGCAGCACGGCCAGTACGGCGGTGAGCCAGCCCGCGCCGCCCGGTTCCTCGCCGTACAGGCCGCGCTCGGGGTGCGCCCACCAGGCGAGGGCCGCCGTGGCGGCCGGGTGGAGCAGGCAGAGGCGGTCGGCGAGGTCGAGCTGCCCGAGCGCGCCCGCCGGGCCGCCGCGGTCCAGGCCGGCCGCCGCGGCGGTGGTGCGCTCCAGTGCCGTCCGCACGTGCCGCACCAGCACCGCGGCCCGTTCGGCGCCGCGCGCGGCGAGGCGGGCCTCGATCTCGTCGGCGTGTGCGGCGAAGCCGAGCAGCACCGGGTCGCGAGGGCGGGCGCCCAGGTCGAGGGCGGCCGGGTCGAGGTCCGGGAGCGGATCGCCGTAGGCGAGCAGCGGGCCGAGGGCGTGGTCGCCCGGGCCGGGGGGTTCCCGCAGCGGGCCGGCGTAGCCGGGCAGCGCGGCGGCCACCGCGCGCAGCACCCCGAAAGGGCTGGTGTCGATGGACTCGACGACCGCGTTGTCCCGCTGCGCCTTGTCCACGACGGCGCCGGGTCCGTGCGCCAGGACGCCGCGCGCGCCCAGCAGGGAGCGGGCGCGGGCGATGGCCGAGGCGGTGAGGCGGGTGGCGGCGCGCTTGACGACGTTCGAGCACAGCCCGAAGGTGCCGGGCGCCAGGTGGGCGTGGCGGGCGGCGGTCAGCGAGCAGAGGTCGGCCGCCATCAGTTCGGCGGCGGCCAGGGCGAGTTCACGGGCGCCGTGGCCGGTCTCGGCGACCGGGACGCCGCCGGTGCGCCGGGCGCGGGTGAAGCGCAGGGCGGTGCGCAGGGCGGTGTCGGCGGTGGCGAGACAGGCCGCCGTGGAGAGCAGCCGGACCAGCTGCTGGGCGCGCATCGCCGCGGCCAGGCCGCCGCCGGCTCGGCCGAGCACGGCCGTCTCCGGCACCGGGACGTGGTCGAAGACCAGGTCGGCGAAGTCGATGCCGCGCATGCCGGTGACCGGCTGGGCGGGCCGTCGTACCGCGGCCGCGAGCTGGTCGGGGCCGAGCAGGACGGCGGTGAACGCCGCGGGGCCGCGCGGCGCGGTGCGGGCCACCACGACCGCCGCGTCCGCGGTGGCGCCCCGGCCGACGAGCCACTTGCGGCCGGTGAGGGCGTATCCGCCGGCGGTGGGGTCGAGGCGGCAGCGGCCGGCGAGGATGTCGCTGCCCGTCTCCTCCTCGGAGAGCGCGAAGGCGACGGTACGGCCCTCGCGCACCCACTCGGCGGCCGTCTTGGCCTGCTCGGGGGTGCCGGCCGCGAGCACGGTCAGCACCGCCGAGCAGGACAGCAGGGTGGCGGGCATGACGGCGGCGTCGCGGCGGGCGGCGACCCGGACGAGGAGCAGGGTGTCGTCGAGGGGACGCGGGTCGCCGCCGAGCGCGGGGGGCAGGTAGGCGAGCGGGAAACCGGTGCCGGCGAGGCGGGCCGCGAAGGCCGCCGGGTAGGCGCCGTCGGCGTCCCGGGCGGTGCCCGCCGCGAACCCGTAGGGGTTGCCGGGGTCCCAGGGGTCGCCGAGCAGGGCGTCGAGCCGCGCGGCGGCGGTGTACGGCGCCGTCACGGCCGTACCGCCGAGGGGGTGCCGTCCTCGGCGGCCGGCTGGGGCACGGGGTAGTCGGCGAGGGCCGGGGAGAGGGCGAGGCCGGCCGCGCGCAGCATGGACAGGCGCTGGTGGTAGGCGGCGCCGGCCATCAGGTGGCGGGCCACGTCGGCGACCCGGCGGTTGCGGGGGGCGGCCAGATAGGTGCCGCGCACCCATGAGTTGAAACTGCCCATCGCCGGCCCGCACCAGATCTGGTAGTCGACGGCCCGGTCCGCGTCGCCGGTCTTCGCCCAGCGGGAGGCCATGCCGAGGTACCAGCGGTAGACCAGCGCGGCCTTCCGCTTGGGGTGGCCCGCGGCGCGGGCGAGCTGGGCGGGGTCGCGGCGCTCGAAGTAGGCGGCCGTCTCCGCCCACACGTCCTCCAGGGGCCGCCGGAAGACCTGCTGTTCCAGCCGGGCGCGCACGGGGGCGGGCAGGTCGTCGATGCCGTCGTGGGCGCGGTACAGCTCGTACAGCTGGCGGGCCCGCATCGGGAAGAGGGTGCCGCGCTTGAGCACCTGGAGTTCCACGCCCATCTCGAACATGTCGGCCGCCGGGGCCATCTCGCAGTCCGCGAGGTCGGCCTGGGCCAGCATGTCCTTGACCCGCTCGGAGGTGCCGGCCTCCACGCAGGACTGGTTGACGGACCCGGTCACCACGTAGTCGGCGCCCATCGCGAACGCGGACCAGACCGCCTCCGGGGTGCCGATGCCGCCCGCGGCGCCCACCCGGATCCGCTCCGGCCGGTCCAGCTCCGCCGCCAGCGCGTTGCGCCGGCGCAGGAGGACCGGCAGCTGGGCGGGCAGGGGGCGGCGGTCGGTGTGGCCGCCGGAGTCGGCCTCGACGGTGATGTCGTCGGCGAGCGGCACCCGCGCGGCCAGCCGCGCCTGCTCCTCGTCGATCGCCCCGTCGGCAAGCAGGGCGCGCACCATCGGCTCGGGTGCCGGCCGCATGAACAGTTCGGCGATCTCGGTGCGCGACACCTTGGCGATCACCCTGTTCTCCGCGACCACCCCGTGCGGGCCGCCCGGGCGCAGCCCGGCGAGCCGGTAGCGCACGACGTGCGGGGTGAGCCCGAGGAACGCGGACGCCTCCACGCACCGCACCCGGTGGCGCAGGTACAGGTCGACGGCGGTGCGCTCCAGGCGTTCCTCGCTGGGGCTGTGGATCAGGTTGCAGGCGTACGGCAGTCCGGGGATCTCGGCGGTGAACCGCCGCAGGGCCCGATCCACGGTCTCCGGGAGCAGGCCGGCCGCGCCGTACGAGGCGAGGTAGCCGGCCCGGGCCAGGGCGATGACCAGGTCGGCGGAGGCGATGCCGCCCGCCATGGCGCCGCTCATGTACGCCTGCCGCACCCCGTGGGCGCGCAGGAAGGCGGCGCTGCCGAGGCGTTCCGGGCCCAGTGGCGGCACGGCGGCGACCACCTCGTGCTCCCCGTCCGGCCGGACGGCGCCCCCGGTGGCGGCGCCGAGGCCGTGGGGGCCGCGCAGGATGTACACGGGTTCGTCGAGGCGGGTCAGGGCCTCGCGGATCCCGCTGTCGCCGACCGCGGGGGCCACGGGTCCGCTCCAGCGCGGCCGCGGCTGCTCGGTGCTCATGAGGTGTCTCCTCCGGGGCTGGGGCGGCTAGTCGTGGTGGATCTCGATGCCCAGGTCACCGAGGCGGTAGATGCGCAGGGCGGACTTCCAGACGTGTCCGTCGCCGGTGAGCACGATCCGGCCGGGCTCGCGGCGGATCTCCTTGACGTGCACGTCGAACTCCATGCCGGGGTCGTCGCGCAGGATCTGGCCGCGGTAGGACCAGGTCGTCTCGGTGCCGCGCAGCAGCGCGAAGCGCGGGTTGCGCAGGCCCTCGGTCAGTCCCGTCTCGACGGCGTACACCTGGAGCCCTTGCAGCAGTGCTTCCACGCCGAGCGAGCCGGGCATCACCGGGTCGCGGTGGAAGTGGCAGGAGAAGTACCACTCGTCGGGGCGGACGGTGCGGTGCCCGCGCAGGTAGCCCTGCCCGTGCTCGCCGCCGCCCGGCAGCACGTCCAGCCACTCGACGAGGTCGAGGTGGCCGCCGGCCGGGCGGGGCGCGGTGCCCGCGGTGCGTTCCCGGAAGGCGGGCAGGTCGATCCGGCGGACGCCCGGCGGCCGTGCGGGCCGGGCGTCCAGCCAGGGCGGCACGGACCGCCCCTTGTCGAGCCCGACCTGGCGGGCGAGGGCCTTCTCGTTGAAGTAGCCGAACAGGGACTCGCCGGTGTAGAAGACCTCGCCGTCGCAGGAGAGTTCGTAGGCGAAGTTCTGCAGGATGGAGCCCGGCATCCGGTCGCTGGACAGCAGCGTGGAGCGGTGCTGGACGGTCCTGCCGCGCAGGTCGAGGTCCTTCAGCAGGGTGGCGCGGCCGTCGAGGTTGCGGATGCTGAACCGCTCCTGCGGGAAGGGCAGGGTGGCGCCCAGGTAGTAGCCGAGGAGGATCGCCGCCTGGAGGCTGGACTCCATGTAGACGCAGTTCGGCATGTACGGGTGCCCGTTGTCGGCGTAGTACCAGGCGTCCTCCGGCACGTCGTACTCGGTGACCATGACCGCTCCGCGCCGGAGGGTGCCGCGGGTGCCGTCGAGGCGCATCACCCGGTCGACGAAGAGGAAGTCGCCGTTGGGGATGTACGGCGCCCGGCTGTCGGCGTAGATCTCGAACTCGGGGCCCATCGCCACGGCCAGGTCGCCCTTCGCGGCGTGCGCCATGTGGAACTCGTTGAGCAGCGCGGGCTCTCCGGTGGCCGGGGAGAGCCGGCCCAGGAAGTGCGGCACCTCTCCCCCGGCCTGCGGCCGGTACGGCGTGCCGGGCTTCTCCCGCAGCCGGATGCCGAGCCCGGTGACGCTGATCGACGGGGTGCCGTCGCGCAGCACGACCACGTCGGCGACGAGCGCGGGCCGGGGCAGCAGGGTCAGTTCGGTGATGTCGATGCGGTACTCGACGCGTTCGGTGCGCGGGGTGATCTGCCCGCGCACCTTCACCTCGGTGGTCAGGCCGGGCACCGGCTGGAAGCGGGCGTCGGGGAGGGTGAGGTGCAGGCCGAGGGAGAGCGCGTACACCTCCAGCAGCTGCACCGCGCCCTCCGCGACGAGGGAGCCGGCGAGGACCGGGTCGTCCGGGAAGTGGCTGGTGAAGTACCAGCCGTCCGGGTCGAGCCGCTTGACCGCCTCGATCCGGCCGAGGCCGTGCGGGCCGCCGGTGCGGTCGAGGACGGTCACCTCGTCCGCCATCCGCAGCGGCCCGTCGGGCAGCCGCAGGGAGGAGTTGCAGCCGGGCGGCTGGCGGTGGCCCTCGCCGAAGACGTCCGCGATCCGGCCCTCGGCGAGGGCGTCCAGGTCGGCGGTGGTCAGCGAGGTGCGTCCGGTCCGGGCCAGGGGCTTGAAGCTCCGCTTCCGCGCCGGCACCCCGGCGCGGGCCACGCGTCCCTGCACCAGGCCGGGGCCGGCCTCCAGCTCCTCGTCGGTAAAGAAGCCGGCGCAGGCGTTGGTGAGCTTCAGGATCAGCTCGCCGTCGGCGTAGCAGTCGTAGTGGAAGAAGAACAGCAGGGTGTCGCCCTGGCGGACGAACTGGTCGATCCAGATGTCGTAGCGCAGGGTCTGCCCGGTGCGGGGCAGGTCGCCGACGAAGCTCAGGGTGCTGTCGAGCAGGCGGTACACCCGCCGGCCCCGGTTGGTGAAGTCCGCGCCGAGGTAGCTGATCAGCAGCAGGTCGCACTGGCCCGCCTCGATGGTGACGGCGGGCGGCACCTGGCCGTCGACCGCGTACCAGGCGTCCTCCGGGACGTCGTACTCGGTGCGGATGAAGCTGGGCCGGAACTCGCCCGGCTCGGCGTCCAGTCGTGTCACGCGGGTGGCGAAGAGGTACGGGGGTGCGGGCAGCCGTACGCGGCGGGAGTAGCCGTCGATGCGGGCGTACCGCGGGCCGAAGACGTTGCCGATCTTGCCGGTGGCGAACTCCAGGAGGTCCCGCTCGTCCCAGATGACGCCCTCGGGCTTGGGGGCGCGGGGCGGGGCGGGCGCTTCCTGCGGTCCGGACGGGGCCTGCGGTCCGGACGGGTCCTGCGGTCCGGACAGTTCCGGCGGTCCGGACAGTTCCGGCGGTCCGGACGGCTGGGCGGGCGGTGCGGTGGCCGACGGGGTGGTGGCCGGAGGGGTGGTGACGGGAGGGCTGGTGACGGGAGGGGCGTCGGCCGATGGGGCGGTGGCCGGAGGGGCGGTGGCCGGAGGGGCGGTGGCCGGAGGGGCGGTGGCCGGAGGGGCGGACAGCACCGCCAGCAGCTCGTCGCGCAATCCGCGCTGTGCGTCCAGCACTTCGCGGTGCGCCTCCAGGATCTCCGCCCGCAGACTGCGGACGAGCGCGAGCGTCGACTCCCGCTCGGCGGAGCCGCGGCCGGGCTGCGGGGGCACCGGCAGGGGGGCGCCGAAGACCGCGGGGCGTGGGGGGACGGCCGGGGTGCCCGGGGCGTCGGCGGGCGGGCGCGGGGCCGGCAGGGACCCGGCGGGCGCCCAGGCGGGCGGGGACTCGGGACCCGGGGCGGGGGCGGGTACCGGCGCGGGTGTCCCGGGCGGGGGCGGTGCGGTGCGTACCGCTTCCGCGGGGAGCATCGTGATCGGGTCCCGCTCCAGCGCGAGCGCGGGTACGGGCGGACCGGCGGGGCGGGTCGGCATCGCGGTGTCCCATTCCGTGACGGTGGGGCGGGGGGCAGGCAGGTCCCGGGCGGGACCGGGAGGCCGGGCGCCGGCCGGGACCGGTGTGTCCGAGGGCGGGGGCGGCGGTGGCTCGGCGGCGGAGCCCCGGCCTGCCGCCGCCCCGGGCCCGGGCGCCGGCCCGGGAGGCCGCGCGGGAACGGTCGCCGGCACCGGCCCGGGAGGCCGCACCGATGAGGTGGCCGGCACCCGCTCGGGCGTCGGCATCGGCTCGGGGGTCGGCATCGGCTCGGGCGTCGGCACCCGCTCGGGCGTCGGCATCGGCTCGGGCGTCGGCATCGGCTCCGGCTCGGGCGTCGGCACCCGCTCGGGTCTCGGCTCGGGCTCGGACACCGAGACCGGAGCCGGGACCGGAGCCGGAGCCGCGACGGGAGCGGGAGCCGGAGCCGGGACCGAAGCCCGGACCGGAGTCCGGACCGGGGCCGGAGTCCGGACCGGGGCCGCGCTCGGCTCGTCGGCGGCGCCGGGTGCCGTGTCCGCGTCGAGCCGCGCTCCCGCGCCCGCCTTCGCGGGCACGGGCACGGGCACGGTCACGGGCACCGCGCCGGTCTGCCCGGGCGCCGGGGCCGCAAAGGGCGCCCCGGGCCGTTCGGCGGCCGGCTGGACGGTGGCGGGCAGCGCCCCCGCGCCCGGGTTCTCACGCGGCGGGGCGGGCGACGTGCGGGGGATCCCGGCGAGCACCGGTGCCGCCGCCCGCGCGACCAGGGGGGCGACCGGGGCACCGCCCACGGGGAAGGCGCGCAGGCCCGGCGCTCGGCGGGCGGGGCTCGTACGGCGGCGGAACGGAGTGAGGTCGACGGGGACGCCGTGCGCGGCCAGCCGGGCGACCAGGCGGGCGATGTCGGTCGCCCCGCGGGCACCGCGCCGGTCGACCGGGACGGACAGGTGCGGCTCGTCGCCCAGCGTCTCGTGGATCCAGCGGGTGCAGGTGCTGGACGGGCCGACCTCGATGAAGCAGCGGAAGCCGTCGTCGTAGGCGCGCCGGACCAGCCGCGGGAAGTCCACCGTCTCCCGCAGGGTGACGGCGATGTTCCGGGCCACCCGGTCGGGGTCGAGGTCGTCCACGGGCGCGTAGTGACGGCTGCTGTAGAGGACCAGGCCGCCGGTGTCGCCGGTGGGATAGCGGTTGAGGTCGGCGAGTTCGGGCAGCACGCCGTCCACGACGGGGCAGTGCATGACGTGGTTGGCGGGCGAGCGCGCGCTCCGGCAGCCGAGGGCGTCGATGAGGGCGCGGCACTGGGCGGGGTCACCGGCGACGACGACCTCGTGGGGCGTGTTGACGTGGGTGATGAAGACCCGGTCGTGACCGGCCACGGCGGTCCGCACCTCATCGGCGGGGGCGAGCAGCACATGCGTGGCCCACACCTGCGCGTCGGGCACCTCGTCGCCCAGTCCCCACAGGGCGCGGACCGTCTTCTTCGGCCCGCGCAGCCGGTCGACGAAGAGCGGTGAGGCGTCGATCTTCGTGGTGGCGCGGGCCCCCTTGCTCCAGCCGCCCGTCGCGAACAGCATGCTGCTCTCGCCGAGGCTGTAGCCGAGCGCCCCGTGCACCGGCACGCCGAGCACGTCCCGCACCAGGTCGGTGGCGAGCAGCGCGTAACTGGTGCCGACGGCCAGCATCAGCGGGATGTCGTCGAGCAGTTCGGTCTCGCGGCGCATCAGCTCGCGCCGGTCGAGCGGGCCGAGGGAGCGCGGGTAGAGCGCCTCCGCGCGCAGCATCGCGGCGGGCGCCTCGGCCTGCGCCTCGAAGCGGGGCAGCAGTCCGGGGAAGGCGCGGAACAGCGCGCCGCCCAGGCCGAGGTACGAGTTGAAGGCGCCGGGGTAGACGAGGGCCGTCTTCACTGCGGGTCCGCCGGCCGGCCGGGCGGTGAAGCAGCTCCCGGACGGTGACGTCCACTCGCCTCCCGCCCGGTGGACGCCGGGCAGGTCCTTGAGCGCCTGCTCGGCCTGCCGGACGAGTCCGGCCGCGTCGTCGGCGACGAGGACGGCCTTCAGCGCGGCGGGCCGGTCCTGTGCGAGCCGGTCCCAGTCGCCGCCGCCGGCGACCGAGTCGCGCAGTTCGGTGAGGCGGCGCAGCAGGCCGTCGAGGTCGTCGGCGCCGACAGGCACGACCAGGCCGCCGTCGGAGCGGACCCAGTCGGTGGCGGCGACCTCGCCGCGGGTCTGCGCCCCGCCGAGGACCAGGTGGGCGTGGCTGCCCGCGGTGCCGGTGACGCTGACACAGGCGAGCCGGCGCCCGTCGCGGCGGCGGCGCAGCCAGGGCCGGGAGTCCGCGGCGAGGAAGAACCCGGAGCCGGTGAGCGCGTCCCGGCCGACGCCGCCGGGCGCCACCGGCTGGTAGGCGTGGTGCAGGCACAGGGCGGCCCGGATCAGCGAGGCGAGCGCGGAGGCGCAGCCGGTGTCCCCGACGGCGGCACCGGCCGCGGAGAGCGCGGTGCGCAGCTCGCCGCCCGCGCGCGGCGCGGACCACACCCGGGCGAGACCGGTCAGGACGGCCGGGTCGGCGGTGCCGGTCTCGACGAGTTCCACCTCGGCCGCGGTGACCCCGGCGGCGGCCAGCGCCTCCTCGGCCGCGGCGGCGACCAGCTCGGGGTCGGGGCGCGGGGAGAGCGTCGGCGAGTGGCGGACGGCGAGCGCGTCGACGGTGGCGTACACGGTGCGGTCCGGCGGCACCGAGCCGGGGCGGGTGACGACGACGGCTCCGGCGCCCTCCCCGAGCAGCGGCGCGCCGCCCGGTTCCAGCAGGTCGCGGGCGAGGGTCGACTCGGGTCCTGCGGCGAGGTCGACGGCGCCGACGAGGACCGCCTCGACGCTGGGGTCGAGCAGCAGCAGCCGGGCGGCGTCGAGGGCGTCGACGCCGACGGAGCTGTCGGACGAGACGGTGAACGAGGGGCCGGTGAGGTTCCACAGGGACGAGATGCGGGCGGCCATGATGTTGCCGATGTAGCTGAGGACCTCGTTGGCCTCGATGGAGTCGTGGATGCCGTCGCGGGCGGCCCGGGTGAGCGCGGCGAGCTGCTCGCCGGACGGGTCGAGTCCGGCCCGCGCGCACCAGGCGGCGAGTTTGCGGCCGAGCGCGTGGCGGGCGGCGTGCCCGTGCGCGCTGGGTTCCATCTCCATGCCGAGGACGACGGCGACCCGCCGCCCGGTGCCGCCGCGGGCGCCCCGCTCGTAGCCGGCGTCGCGCAGCGCCTCCTCCGCGACCCGCATCATCAGCAGGTGCTGCTGGTTGAAGTGGTCGAGGTCGTTGGGCGGGATGCGGTACGCGGTGGCGTCGGCCTCGAACTCCGCGACGTACGCGGCGTCCCGCGCGCCGCCCGGCAGCGGGCCGGTCTCGAAGCCCCGCCAGCGGTGCGCGGGCAGCTCGCGTACGACGTCCGTGCCTTCGTGTCCGGCGCGTTCGAAGGCGTCGAGGGTGGTGAGGGAGCCGAAGTGGGCGCCCATGCCGATGACGGCCATCGCGGGCGGGGCCTGCCGCGGCTCCTCCGGCTCCTCCTCCGGTGCGGTCTCCGGGCCGGACAGGACGACGTGGGCGTTGGTGCCGCCGAAGCCGAACGCCGAGACGGCGGCCCGGCGCACACCGTCCCCGGCCGGCCACGGCACGGGTGCGCGGACCACCCGGTCGGCGACCGTGCCGGGCAGCGGCTCCCGCAGTCCGGCGGTGGGCGGCAGGACGCCGTGGCGGAGGGCGAGGACGACCTTGACCAGGCTGCTCATCCCGGCGGCGGTCAGCAGGTGCCCGATGTTGCCCTTCACCGAGCCGAGCAGCGGTCCGCGCCCGAAGTACCGTTCCACGCCCTCCAGTTCGGTGCGGTCGCCGATCGGGGTGCCGGTCGCGTGGCACTCGACGTACCGCACGCTGCGCGGGTCGGCTCCCGCCCTGCGGTACGCGAGGTCGTACGAGGCGAGCTGGCCGCTCACGTTCGGTACCAGCAGGTGCTTGCCGGGGCCGTCGTTGCCGAGTCCGATGCCCTCGACGACGGCGAGGACGCGGTCCCCGTCGCGGCGGGCGTCGGCGAGCCTTCTCACCGCCACCATGGCCGCGCCCTGCCCGGTGATGATGCCCCGCGAGCGGGCGTCGAAGGGCTGGCTGGGCGCGCCGTCCGGCGGATAGGCGCGCAGGTCGGAGAAGGACAGGTGGATGACGGTCGGGTCGGGCGCGCAGACACCGCCCGCCAGCATCAGATCGGCGCGCCCGGTGGCGAGCTGGGCGCAGGCCAGTTCGAGCGCGTACAGCGCGGAGGAGCAGGCGGCGTCCAGGGTGAAGCGGGGGCCGCCGAGCCCGAGGGCCGCCGCGACGACGTGGGCGGGCAGCCCGCCGGGCCACAGGTTGTGGGCGTCGGCGAGACCCGCGCCGGGACCGGCGGAGGCGTCCCGCTCTCCGGGCGGGCCGTGGTCCGCCGTCAGGGCCGGGCTGCCGTCCTCCGTCAGGAACGGCAGCCCGGCCGCGGGGAAGCCCGCCGCCGCGAGTCCCTCGGACACGGCGGCGTCCCACAGCTTCCCCGCTGTCCGGCCGGAGGCCGGGGTGGGGAACGGGTAGTTCCCGAACACCACCCCGGTCCTCCGGCCTTCTGCCCCGCCGGACGCGGCAGCGGGGGACACACCCGCGTCGGCCAGGGCGTCGTGGGCCGTCCGGAGCGCCCAGTGGAACGAGCGGTCCAGTCCGGCGAGATAGCCGGCGGGCAGCAGCAGCCCGTCGGGGACGGCGGTGTCGGCCTCGGCGCCGAGGAACCCGCCGCGCGTGCAGGAGATGCGGTGCCGGTCCCGGTCCTCCCGCGCGCCCGGCCCGGGGGCGAGCGGACCGGGTCCGAAGATCCGCTCGCCGCCGTCGGTGCGGGAGTCCGCACCGTCCATCAGGTTGCGCCAGTAGGCGTCGGGGGTCGCCGCTCCGGGGAACAGGCAGGACAGGCCGACGATCGCGTAGGAGCCCATGGGTCTCAGCCTCTCCGGGGTCAGACCGTCACCGGGGCGACCCGGCCGCCCGGCTGCCGGAACCGGCTCTCCAGTTCCGTGTCCTCCACGGCCGTCACGTCCTCCAGGACGACGAGCACCCGGCCGTCGGGGTCGGTGGCGGTCACCGTGCAGGTGACGCCGGTCCGGCCGGGCCGGACGTCCTCGACGGCGATGAGGAAGTCGGCGTCGGAGGGCAGCGGGGCGTACAGCCGCACCCGGCCGATCTCCATGGGCAGGCAGGCCCGCCCGCGCTGTTCGCGCACCCACACCAGGACCGCCTGGAGCAGCAGGTCGGCGAGGGCGGGGCGGTGCAGCCGGGTGCCGGGCGCCCCGGGCGCGGGCCGCTGGTCGGTGAGCCGGGCGCGGACCAGCAGCCGTCGCTCGTCGGCGGCGAGGACCGTGCGCAGGCCGCGCAGCGACGGGCCGTGGAAGAGGGTGCCGTCGCCGTACAGGCGGGTGGCGTCCCGGCCGGGTGCGGCGGTGCGGGCGAGCGCGGCGAGGTCGGTGCGGCCGGCCGGGGCGGTGATGTCGGCGGTGCCGAGCCGCACGCTGTAGGCGGGCCGGCCGCGGCCGGTGGCGTCGACGGAGGAGGCGAGCACGTCGGTCTCGGTGCCGTCGCCGGCGGCCGGTTCCACGGACAGGCGCAGGTGGTGCGGCGGCTGGGTGTCCGGCTCGTCCCAGGAGACGCCCTTGAACACCTTGAAGCCGCTCGCCGAGGTGACGGTGCGCCCGGTGGCCGCCTCCACGGCGCCCGCGAGCAGGCCGAGCGCCGCGGTGGCGGGCAGCACCCGCCGGTCGCCGAGGGTGTGGTCGGCGAGCAGCGGCCCGTCGGCCAGGTCGGCGAGCGGGCGGTCCACCACCAGCGGCCCGCCGGTGCGGGGCCGGGGCGGGGCGGACAGCGGGGTGAGCGGTCCGGCGACGACGACCGTGTCGTGGGCGTGCGGCGCCGTGAACTGCTCGGCGAACAGCCCGGCCCCGGTCGCGGCCGGCACCAGGGCGACGCCGCGCGAGGCGAACACCTCCCGCAGGTCGTCGGTGACCATCCCGCCGTCCCAGGCGCCCCAGTTCACGGCGGTCACGCGGGCGGAGGGCAGTTCCCGCTTCAGCCGGGCGGCGATCCGGTTCAGCGCCTCGTTGGCCATCGCGTAGTCGGACTGCCCCCGGTTGCCGAAGAAGCCGGCCACGGACGAGAACAGCACCAGGTGCCGCAGGTCGGCGACGCCGCGCAGCACGTCCAGGACGTTGCCGAGGCCGAGCAGCTTGGTGGCCAGCACCCGGCGGATCTCCTCCGGGGTCTTCTGCGCGATCAGCCGGTCGGCGAGCACGCCCGCCCCGTGCACGACGCCGGTGACGCGACCGGCGTACGGCGTCAGTTCCCGGCGTACGGCCGCGGCGTCGGTGATGTCCACGCTCAGGTACTCCACGCGGGCCCCGGCGGCGGTCAGCCGGCCGAGGTTCGCGGTGATCTCCCGGCCCGCGGTGATCTCCCGGTACGTCGCCTCCACCTCGCGGGGCAGCGGTCTGCGTCCGCCCTCCGCCATCCGCCGGGCGATCAGCCCGCGCAGCGCGGGCCCTTCCTGCCCGGCGGCCCACTCCGGTTCGGGTGCGGGCCGGCTGCGGCCGAGCAGCAGCAGGCCGACGGGACGGGTGGAGACCAGCGCGTGCAGGCAGTCCGCGGTGATGCCCCGGGCGCCGCCGGTGACGACGAGGAGGTCACCGGTGGTGAGTTCCGGCACGGCGGTGGCGCGGGGCGGCGCCGGTTCGGCGGAGGGGGCGATCGTGCGGCGGCCCGAGGGGTCGTGCGCCACGTCGGCGGGCGTGGGCGACAGGTCGGCGATCTCTTCGAGGAAGCGCGCGCCGGCGGTGGTCGGGGCCAGGTCGGGGGCGAAGTCGACGGTACGGGTGAACAGTTCCGGTGCCTCGACGGCGAGCGTCTTCACCAGTCCGCCGATCCCGCCGAGCAGCGGGGAGCCGTCCCCGCCGCCCCGCAGTCCGCCGGCGCCGTCGAGCCGGGTGACGGCGACGAACGCGGCCCGGCCGCCCTGCCGGGCCGCCGAGCCGAGCGCGGGCAGGGCGTGCTTGGCCACCAGCAGGCCGTGCTCCAGGCGGCGTGCCCCCTCGGTCCACTCGGGTCCGGCGGCGGCCGCCATCTGGACGACCAGATCGGCCCGCCCGCTCACCAGCGCCCCGGCCAGCTCGGTCTCCTCCCAGCTCCCGAGTTGCCGCACGGCGTCGGCCTCCGGCACGACCGGGTCGCTGCCCGGCAGCGCGACGACCTCCACCCGCCAGCCGTCGCCGCGCAACGCCCCGGCGAGCGCGCGGGTGAGGATGGAGCCGTCGTGCACGAGGACCGCGGTACGGGCGTCGGCGTAGGCACCGACGAGGGTGTGCGGCGGGGGCAGTTCCACCGTCTCGGCGTAGGTGCGGCCGATGCCGGGGGCGGCGGGGTAGGCGACGGTGAGGGGTGCGGGGGCCGCCGCCGTCCCGGCGGTGACGGTCACGGACGAGGCCAGGAAGCCGGCGATGTCCTCCAGCGTGCGCAACTCGGCGACAACCTCCGGATCCACGTCCTCCGACACCGGATACGCCTCCTGCAACGCACCCAGAATCTGCACCCGCTTGATCGAATCAATCCCCAGATCGGCCTCGACGTCCATACCCGGCTCCAGCATCTCCACCGGATAACCCGTCTTCTCCGCCACCGCCGCCAGCAACGCCTCCAACACCCCGGAAACCGCAACAGCAGGAGCCGCTACTCCAGGCTCCGGCTCGGGCTGGGGCTCGGCCTTCGAAGCCACCGCCGTCCCGGCGGTGACGGTCACGGACGAAGCCAGGAAGCCGGCGATGTCCTCCAGCGTGCGCAACTCGGCGACAACCTCCGGATCCACGTCCTCCGACACCGGATACGCCTCCTGCAACGCACCCAGAATCTGCACCCGCTTGATCGAATCAATGCCCAGGTCGGCCTCGACGTCCATACCCGGCTCCAGCATCTCCACCGGATAACCCGTCTTCTCCGCCACCGCCGCCAGCAACGCCTCCAACACCCCGGAAACGGCAACAGCAGGAGCCGCTACTCCAGGCTCGGGCTCGGGCTGGGGCTCGGCCTCCGGAGCCACCGCCGTCCCGGCGGTGACGGTCACGGACGAAGCCAGGAAGCCGGCGATGTCCTCCAGCGTGCGCAACTCGGCCACGACCTCCGGATCCACGTCCTCCGACACCGGATACGCCTCCTGCAACGCACCCAGAATCTGCACCCGCTTGATCGAATCGATCCCCAGGTCGGCCTCGACGTCCATACCCGGCTCCAGCATCTCCACCGGATAACCCGTCTTCTCCGCCACCGCCGCCAGCAACGCCTCCAACACCCCGGAAACGGCAACAGCAGGAGCCGCAACTTCAGGCTCGGGCTCGGGCACCACCAGCGTCACCGGCTCGGGCTCGGGCGCCACCAGCGTCTCGGGCTCGTGGTCCGGCGCCGTCACGGGCTGCGGCTGCGGCTCCGGCTCGATTCCGGGCTCCGCGGCCGGCTCCCCCTCCCCCCGCAGCGCGTCCAGCAGCAGACGGGTGGACCGGTCGTGGGCCGCGCCGATGGCGGCGCCGTGTTCGCGGATGAGCCGTACGGCGGCTTCCGTGTCGGGGTGGGCGCCCGCCCGTACGGAGTCCTCCAGGGCGCGGACGGAGGCGTGGACGGTGTCGGCGTGGGCGGTGAGGATCTCCGCCTGGAGGGCGAGGCCCTCGCGGAGCACGGTTTCGAGGCCGGTCCCGGCCCCGCTCTCCTGCCCCGGGGGTGCCGAGACGGGCGTCAGGGGCCGCGCCAGGGCGTCGCGGTAGGCCGTACGGCGCTCTTGGGTCACGTAGTTGACGCCGCGCAGCGGGATGCTCATGCCCTTGCGGACGGGCTCGGCCGGGACGGGGGCGACGTGGTCGTCGAGGCCGGTGAGGGGCAGCCCGAGGACGGCGAGTTCGAGGGCGGCGCGCTTGATCGCGAGTTCACCGTCCTTGGCCGGGCCGCCGTCCACGGCGAGGGTGACGACGTCGGTGCGGCCTTCGAGGATGCGGTCGACGAGGTCGGTGAGGACGCGCCTGGGGCCGAACTCGACGAAGACGCGGAAGCCGTCGGCGTACATGCGCTCGATGCCCGCGACGAAGTCGACCGGGTGCAGGAGCTGGTCGACGAGGGTGCGCCGGTTGGCGGCGGCGTCGGTGCCGTAGGAGGAGCCGGGCGCGTTGGCGTACACCGGGATGGCGGGGGCGCCGAGCGCCGTGCGCTCCACGGCCTCGCGGAAGGCGTCGGCGGCGTGGGCGACGAACCCGGTGTGGAAGGCGGCGGACACGGGCAGCCGCTTGGCGCCGATCCGGCGGCCGGAGGCGTCGGCGACCAGCCGCTCGATCTCCTCGGTGGGGCCGCCGACGACGATCTGGCCGGGGGCGTTGATGTTGCAGATGGCGACGTTGCGGTAGGTCGCGACCAGGCCCTGCACCTCGGTGAGGCTCGCCCGGATGGCGGCCATGGCGCCGGGGTCGAACCCGGCGGGCGCGTCGTCGGGCGGGGCCATGGCCCGGCCGCGGGCGCGGGCCAGGGTGGCGAACTGCTCGTCGTCGAGGGCGCCGGCCGCCCACAGGGCGGTGAGTTCGCCGAAGCTGTGGCCGATGGCCCCGTCGGGGCGGAAGCCGAGTCCGCGCAGCCAGGCGTACTGGCCGGAGGCGAGGGCGCCGATGGCGGGCTGGGCGTAGTCGGTGCGGCGCAGGGCCGTCTCCTGGGCGCGGCGGGCTTCGTCGGTGAAGGCGGGCGGCGGGAAGACGGTGCGGGCGAGGGTGTCGGGGCCCTCGGTGAGCCGGTTGGCGCGGTCGAAGGCGGCCCGCACGGGCGGCAGGGCGAGGGCGGCGCCGCGGCCCATGCCGACGTACTGGCTGCCCTGTCCGGCGAAGACGGCGGCGGTCCTGGTGCCGGCGGGCAGGGCGGTGCGGCGGTACGTGATGCCCTTGGGGTGCTGCCAGGACGCGGCGTCGGGGCGGGCGCGCAGCAACTCGACGGCGGTGGCGCGCAGTTCCTCGAACTCGGCGTCGGTGCGGGCGGCTATGCCGAGGCGGGCGTGCTGCTCGGGTATCGGGCCCTCGTCGGGGCCGGCGCCGTTCTCGACGCGGGCGGCCAGGGCCTCGGGTCCCGCGGCGTGCCACAGGCCCCAGCGGACCACGGGGCCGAGCACGGGGGCGTCGCCGCCGCGCGCCGGGGCGTGCTCCTCCAGGACCATGTGGAAGTTGGTGCCGCCGAAGCCGAAGGAGGAGACGGCGGCGCGCCGCTTGGCGCGGGCCGGGTCCGCGATCCAGGGGCGGGCCTCGGTGTTGACGTAGAACGGGGTGCTCGCGGGGTCGACGGCGGCGCTGGGCTGCTCGACGTTGATGGTGGGCGGCAGCACCTTCTGGTGCAGGGCGAGGGAGAGTTTGATGAGGCTCGCGGCGCCCGCGGCGGCCTTGGTGTGCCCGATCTGCGACTTGACGCTGCCGATGGCGGCGTAGCCGTGGTCGTCGGTGCCGGCGGAGACCACGGCGGACAGGGCGGACAGCTCGGTGTGGTCGCCGACGGCGGTGCCGGTGCCGTGCGCCTCGAAGAGTTCGACGGACCCCACGGGCACGTCGGCGTCCTCGTAGGCGCGGCGCAGGGCGAGCTGCTGCCCTTCGGCGCGGGGCGCGTAGATGCTCTTGTAGCGGCCGTCGCTGGAGGTGCCGATGCCGCGCAGCACGGCGTAGACGCGGTCGCCGTCGCGTTCGGCGTCGGCGAGCCGCTTGAGGGCGAGCATGCCGATGCCCTCGCCGATCAGCGTGCCGTCGGCGGACTCGTCGAAGGGCCGGATGAGCTGACTCTTCGAGAACGCCGGGGTCTTGCTGAAGCACAGGTACATGAGGATGGTGTTCTCGGCGTCGCAGCCACCGGTGATCATCAGGTCGGCGCGGCCCTCGATCAGCTCGCTGACGGCGAGTTTGACGGCGGCGAGGGAGCTGGCGCAGGCGGCGTCGACGGTGCAGTTGATGCCGCCGAGGTCGAAGCGGTTGGCGATGCGTCCGGCGACGACGTTGCCGAGCATGCCGGGGAAGGAGTTCTCCTCCCACGGGATGTACGCCTTCTTGAACCGCTCGGCGATCTCCTCCGCGTCCTGCTCGCTGAGGCCGGCGCTGCGCACGACCTCCTTGAGGACGGGGGTCTGCAGCCGGGCGGAGAGCGGCTGGGTCAGCGAGTTGGCGCCGGTGACGCCGAGGACGACGCCGGTGCGGGAGGCGTCGTACCAGCCGGCCCGGTCGGTTCCCGCGTCGCGCAGTACGTCGCGGGCGACGGTGAGGGAGAGCAGCTGGAGGATGTCGGTGACCTCCAGGGTGTTCGGCGGCAGCCCGAACTCCATGGGGTTGAAGGCGATCTCGGGCAGGAAGCCGCCGCGCCGGACGTAGGTCTTGTCCTCGGCGGCGGGGTCGGGGTCGTAGTAGTCCCCGGTGTTCCAGTGGGACGCGGGGACGTCCTCGATGCAGTCGGCGGCGTCCACGATGTTGTGCCAGAAGGCGCGCAGGTCGCGCGACTTGGGGAACAGGCCCGCCAGCCCGACGATCGCGATCGGTGTCTCGGCAAGACGTGGGTAGCGCACGATGGTCCTCCGATGGTCCTGTGGGTCCTGCGTGTCGGGTGCGGCGGGGGGTGGGGAGGGGGCGCGCCGGTCAGCCGCCGGGGCGGACCGCCGTGCCGGGTGCGACGGGCCGCGGGGGTGCGGCGAGCAGGTCGGCGAGGGCGGTGCCGGTCGCCGGTTCGCCGAGCATCGTGTAGTGGTCGCCGGGCACGTGCCGCAGCCGCAGGGGGCGCCCGCTCAGCTCGCTCCAGCCGAGGTCGGGGCTGGCGGGCAGCAGCGACCGCTCCGGTTTGGCGACGGTGACGGCCCGGTCGAGCGGGGCCGGCAGATAGCCGGCGGTGCAGCGGTTGTTGCGGACGAGTCCGGCGTGGAACGCGGTGTACAGCTTGCGCAGCCCGGCCGGTTCGGTGCCCGCGGGCAGCACGCCCTGTGCGACGGCCGCGTCCAGCAGGGCGTCCAGGTCCCGGATGGCGGTGGCGCCGGTGACCAGGCGGCGTCCGCGGCGGGCGCCCAGGTACATCGCGAACCAGTCGAGCAGCAGGGCCGTGCCGAGCGCGTCGTCGGGCCGCTGGAAGGCGGCGACGGGCGCGATGGAGTCGAGGACGGCCAGCTCCCGCAGGGTGCCGCCGCGGCCCTCGGCATCGAGCCGGGCGGCGATCTCGTAGCCGACGACCCCGCCGAAGGACCAGCCGACCAGGGCGAAGGGACGTTCGGTGAGTCCGGCGGCGGTCAGTTCGGCGAGGCAGCGCGCGGCCAGCTCGCGGACGCCGACGACGGGCGCCGCCGGGTCCAGGGCGGCGGTGACGTACTCGGAGACGGTCCCCAGGTCGCACAGGTACGGTGCGGTGTCCTCGGGCAGCCGGGCCGCGAGGTCCGCCCACGCCGAGGCCGGCAGGGCGCCCGGGTGGACGGCGACGACCGGGCGGGCCGCCGGTCCGGCCGCCGGGCGCAGCGGGGTCAGCAGCGGCCTGGGCGGCGGCGGCCTGCGCGGGGGCCTGGCGGGTCTGGGGGCGGTGTCAGGCCGCGACATGCCGGGCGCTCTCCTCCGCGATGTGCTCGGACAGCGCGGCGATGGTCGGGTGGTACCAGAGCGCGGTGGCCTCCAGTTCGAAGCCGAGCCACTTCTCCAGTTCGCCCGCGAGGATCAGCGCCTCCGTGGAGTCCAGGTCGAACTCGTCGAAGTACCGCTCGACGTCGATCTGCTGCTGCTCCACCCCGAGCCGCACGGCGAGCTTCTCGACGAGCCAGGCCCGGGCCTCTTCGGCGGTGACACGCTGCATGACGGATTCCCCTCAGTTCGGTTCTTCTCCGGTGCGCTTCTTGCGGTGCACGTCGTTCAGTGCCGTTCGCCGTGCGGCGGCCGGTGGTCCCCCCGTTCGCGGGCGACGGCCTCGGCCGCCTTCCGTCCGGAGACGAACCCGGCCTCGTGGGAGCCGATGAGATCGACGCCGATGCGCGGTGCGTGGAAGTAGGAACCGGCCAGCTTGATCCGGCCGCCGGCCGCGTTGACGTCGTAGATCGTGCGCTGCATGGCCCGTACGCCGAGGTCGATGACGGGATGGCTGAACGGCAGCTCCCGCAGCACCAGTTCGTCACGCGGGACGATCGGTGAGTCCAGGGTGACGAAGTAGTCGTGGCGGGCGGTGAAGCCCTGGAGGGCGTTCATGTAGTAGGCGACCCAGGTGCGGGGGCGGCCGTCGACGGTCTTCAGGCCGTAGTTCCAGCTCTGCCAGCGCTCCCGGCGGGGCGGCATGCACGCGGGGTCGGTGTGCAGGATCGCGCGGGTCGAGCTGTAGCGGACCCTGCCGAGGACGTCCGCCTGGAGCGGGGTGGGCCGCTCCAGCATCGCGAGGGTCTGGTCGGCGTGCGCGGCGAGGACGGCGTAGTCGTAGCGCTCCTCGCCGGCGGCGGTGGTGACGACGACCTCGGTGTCCTCCTCGCGCACCCGGGTGACCGGGGTGCCGGTGCGGACGGTGCCGTTCAGGCCGGCGACGACCCGGCGGACGTACTCGACGCTGCCGCCGGCGACCGTCTTCCACGCCACGGAGCGGCCGCCGAGGCCGCCGGGGTCGTGGGACATGAAGAAGGCGATCACCGTGGTCGCGGGCATCTCCCAGATCAGTTCGGCGGGCACCGACCAGACGGCGGTGGCGAGCAGCACCACGTAGCCGTACCTGAAGGCGTCGCTGTAGCCGCCGCGGTCCAGGTAGTCGCCGAGCGAGAGGTCGGTGCGCCCGCGCAGGAAGTCGCGGGGCGCCTCGCGGTGGAAGCGTTCGGCGTCCCGCCACAGCGGCAGGAAGTCCGCCGGGTAGCGGGCCGCGATCGCGCTCTCGTCCAGCTCGAACTCGGCGGTTCCGTAGTCGAGGCCGCGGTCGAGGTCGAAGAAGTCGAAGCCGCCGGTGTGGTCCAGCGCGGTCACGCCGAGCTTGTCGAAGAACGCGGTCAGCTCGGGGTAGGTGCGCGCGTTGAACACCACGAAGGCCGTGTCGACGCCGATCGGCCGGCCGTCCTCGTCGACCTCCACGGTGTGGGCGTGGCCGCCGGGCCGGTCCTGGCTCTCGTACACGGTGACTTCGGCGTCGTCCGGCAGATGGTGGGCGGCGGAGAGTCCGGCGATCCCGGCTCCGACGACAGCGACACGGGTGGTCATGGCAGGGCTGCACCTCGGCTCGGACGGTTCGACGACGGGGGAAGGGCGCGGGGGGAGGGCACGGGGGACGCGACGGCCGGTGCGCAGAGGGCTGATACCTCTGGAGGGGGTGCCCCGCGCCGCGCTGTGCGGTGCAGCTCGGTGCTCCGCCGCGTGCCGCGCGGTGCCGACGCTCGGCCGGCGGCCGGTGCTCGGTGCCGGGTGCTCGGCGGTTGGCGGTTGGCGGATGGCGGTTGGCGGTTGGCGGTTGGCGGTTGGCGCAGAAGAACCGTAGGCGCGGCGGGAAATGAGCGTCAATCGGCCCATCGGGGACCGGGCCGGGCCCATCGAAGGCTTCGATCGGGACGATCCGGAGCGGCCCCGGGTGTCCGGATCGGGCGGTGGCGGGACTCCGGGGGGCGCCGCGCGGCGGAACGCGACCGGCCCGGTGGTCCGGCGGCGGGACCGGCCGCGGCGCCGGCGGCGGTTCGGCCGGAATTCACTCGTACGGGGGTGACCGGAATCGGGGGCCCGCGGACTCTGTTGAGAGTGGCGGCCCGAACGGCCGTCGTTCGAGCGAGGGGAGCCCGCATGCCCACGATTCCCTGGATGCCCGGCCCGGGCCGGGACACCACCGGCGCCGCCGGGTCGGGCCCGCCGGTGGTCATGGCCTCCCGGCTGGAGCTGAGGTCGCTGCTGAGCGTGCCCCGGTTCTTCCTGCTGTCGCTGGTGGTGTTCCAGCAGGTCCGCAGGTCGCCGGGGCTGATCGGGGCCTCACTGCGGGCGCAGCCGCTGAAGCGGACGTTCTGGACGCTGTCCGCCTGGCGGGACCGGGCGGCGCTGGAGGAGTTCAACCGGACCGACCCGCACGCGAAGAGCGTGCGCGGGCTGCGCCCGGTGATGAAGGGATCGGTGTTCGTGTTCTGGAACGCCGGGCCCGGCGAACTCCCCGTCGGCTGGGACGAGGCGCAGCGCCGCCTCGCCGAGCAGGCCGCGAAGGAGGCCGGGCGCGCATGAGCACCGCTCCGGCCGGCTCGGGGGGCGCCCGGCCCGTCGCCGCCCCGCCCCCGGCTCCGGTCATCCCGCACGCCCGGCTGGTGCTGCTCGCCGCCTGCCTCGGGCTGTTCATGTCGTTCATCGAGGTCACCGCGGCGATCTCCACGCTGCGGGCGCTCCAGGTCGACCTCGGCGTGGCGCCCGCCGACCTGAGCTGGGTGTCCAGCACGTACACGCTGGTGGTCGCCGCCTGTGTGCTCTCCGGCGGGGCGCTCGGCGAGCGGTTCGGGCGCCGCCGGGTCTTCCTCGCCGGAGTGGTCCTGCTCGCCGCGGGCTCCCTGGTGGTGGCGGCGTCGGACGGGTACGGGTGGGTGCTGCTCGGCCGGGGCGTCAGCGGTCTCGGCGGGGCGCTGGTGCTGCCCACCTCGCTCGCGCTGATCACCACCACGTTCTTCGTCGACCTGCCGCGCATGCTGCGGTACATCGCGATCTGGGTGTCGGTGTCCGGCATCGGCCTGGCCGTGGGCCCGCTGCTCGGCGGGCTGCTGCTGGAGGCGTCGGGCTGGCGGGCGGTCTACCTGGTGAACACGCCGCTCGCCGTCGTCACCGTCCTGGTCACGCTGCGCGCGGTGACGGAGTCCCGGGTGCCGGACCGGCCGCTGGACCTGGCCGGGCAGCTCTGGGCGGTGCTCGGGCTGTCCGCGCTGATCTACGGCATCGCGGCCGGCGGCCGGCTCGGGTACGGCGATCCGCAGGTGGTCACGGTCCTCGCGGTGGCCGCCGGGGCACTGACGGCGCTGGTGCTCACCGAGCGGCGGGCGGCGGTGCCGATGCTGGACGTGCGGATGATGGCCAACGCGCGGTACGCCGCCGCGCTGGTCGTCGCCGCGGCGGCCCTGTTCGTGTTCGTCGGCGTGGTCTTCGTGGAGGTGCTGTTCCTGCAACGGGTGCGGGACCTCGGGCCGTTGGCGACCGGTGTGCGGCTGCTGCCCGCGATGCTCGCGTTCGTGGCGGCCACGTTCACGGCGCAGCGGCTGGCGGGCCGGGTGCGGGCCGGGCGGCTGCTGGCGGGCGGCTCGCTGATCACCACGGTCGCCGCGCTGGTCCTGCTGCTGCAGCGCCCGGACGGCGGCTACGGGATCACGGCGCTCGGCCTGGTGCTGGCGGGGCTGGGCAGCGGGCTGGTGGTGGCGCCGTCCACGGCGGCGGCGTTCGAGGTGGTGGAGGGGGCCCAGATGGGCGCCGCCTCCTCGGCGGTGACGGCGTTCCGGCAGGTCGGCTCGGTGCTGGCGACCTCGGTGCTCGGCGCGGTGCTGGCGCTGCGGTTCCTGGGCACCCTGCCCGAGCGGCTGACCGAGCGCGGCATACCGCAGGGCACCGCCGACCGGGTGCTGTCGGTGGCCCGGGCCGGTGGCAGCGGCTCCGCGCGCTCCTCCCCCGCCGAGGTGACGGACGCGGTCGCGGACGCCTTCACCGCCGGGGTGCACAGTTCCCTGTGGGTGGTCGCGGGTGTGGCCCTCGCCGCGTCCGCCCTGGCGGGGACGCTGCTGGCCCGCGCCCCGCGGAAGAGCTGAACCGCCCCGCCCCCCACGGGGGCGCGGGGGCCGGTCAGTTGCGCACGTCCGGCACCTTCAGCTTCTCCCAGCTGGTGCGGCCGGGGATGCCGTCGGCGTCCTCGCCGCGGTAGCCGAGCTTGCGTTGCCAGGCGGCGTAGGAGCGGCGGTCGGCCTCCGTCCACCGGGGGCCGGGGCCCTCCTCGTAGCGGCCGCATCCCTCGGCGACCAGCCGGCGGCCCATCGCCGTGATGACCGGCGAGTTCTGGCCGGCGTGGAAGAAGCCGCGGCCGGGGAACGGCTCGTAGGCGGGCTTCGGCGGCGTGGGCGCGGGCCGGGTCCCGCCCCCGGCGCGCAGCCGTTCGCGGATGCGCCGCCGCATGCCGTCCATCGTGAAGCCGCGCGGGTCGACCTTGCCCGGCTGCCACTCCTTGTGCCCGATGACGGACCGCTCGGACCAGCCGTGGTGGCGGCAGATCGCCGCGGCCACCTTCTCGATGGCCTCCTTCTGCGCCTCCGGCCAGGGGTCCTCGCCGTCGCCGAGGTTGACGCACTCGAAGCCGTAGAAGTGCCGGTTGCCGTCGGTGTCGGCCTCGTTGTCCGGGGGCAGCGCGGTCTCGTCGATCACGGCGCGCAGCACATCGCCGTCGCCGAGGCCCGCGTGGTTGGCGCGGCCGTTGCCGACCAGGTGGACGTGGCCCTTCTTGTCGATGACGCCGTGGCAGAGCGGGCCGGGCAGTCCCGGGTAGCCGTCGTAGCAGATGTCGACGGAGCGGGCCGTGCCGGAGGTGACGGTGTGGTGGATCATCACACCGTTGACCGGTCCCCAGGGGCCCTTGCCGTTACGGTTGTGGGTGCGCCAGTCGCGGACCTCGTGGACCGTCAGGCCCTCGGCGCGCAGGATTCGCACCATCGTGGACGCGCTGATCGGCTCGGCCATCACCGGTCTCCTCGTGTGGTGTCGCCCGGGTCGGCGCCGGGCCGGGGCGGGGTGCCGGCGGGTCCGGCCTCGGCGGCCTGTTCCTCGCGGCCGGCCCGCTCCTCCGCGGCGAGCGCGGCCTCGTCCGCGGCGGGCACGCCGGTGGCGAGCGGGGCGAAGGCGAGGCGCAGGTCGACGGCGCCCTGCTCGCCCTGGACCAGGGCCAGCGGGGCGTAGTGCCGGATGATTCCGGCGGGTTCCCGCAGCAGCGGGCGGCGGGCGGTGTCCGTGGGCCACTCGACGCCCCCGGTGGCGGTGCGGGCGGGGACGGTCCAGTAGTCGCCGGTGCGGTAGGTGCCGCCGGTGGCGAAGTACACCTCGACGCCGTCCTCCAGGGGCAGCCACTCCCCTTCGGTGACGGGGACGGCGCCGCCGCGCAGGGCGGTGGTGCGGCCCTTGCGCCGGGGGCCCGCGTGCTGGTCCCAGCGGCGCAGGGAGGGGTGCAGATGGGGCAGCCGGCCGACGCCGGGCGCGGGTTCGCCGGAGAGCCGGACGCGACGGCCGGGCAGGTCGAGTTCCTCGACCCGCAGCAACGGCAGGGCGTCGAGCCGGGAGGCGTGGGCGGTGTCGGTCAGTTCGACGTGGTCGCCGACGTCCAGGCCGAGCCTGTCGTCGTGGCCGAGGGTGGCCAGTTGCACCCAGGTGCCGTCGACCTCGTCGACGGGGAGGACGACGGAGCCGTTCTCGCGGGACCACTTGAAGGTGGCGTCCCCGGCCTCGCCGCCGGTGTGCACCTCGACGCGGTAGAGCTGGTTCTCGGGTCCCCGGTACCGGGCGTCGGGCTTGACCAGGCAGGGGTCCTCGTCGGCGTGGCCCGGCCGTTCGGCGCGGGCGGCGAGCCGGGCGGAGGGGGTGGACCGGCGCCGGGCCCAGCGTGCGAAGGCGTCCCGGACGGTCTCCCTCGACGGCTCGCTCTCCTCGATCTCCAGTGCGCCGAGGGACAGCGGCAGCACCTGCCAGACGACCTTGACGCGGGCGGCGGTGTCCGGCATGGCGGCGCCGAGGGCGACCTCGCGCAGCGCAGGGTCCTCGGCGGCGGTGACGGTGCGCTCCCACACCTGGAGGTAGACCACGAAGGGCGCCGTGGCGGGTGAGGGGAGCCGGTCGCCGGGGCGTTCCGGGTCGAGGAAGGCGTCCGGCTGGTCCCAGTAGGTCCAGTGGCCGGGCGTCTCGGGGGTGGCGGCCCGCTGGTCGTCCTCGTCGGGGACGGGGACGCCGGGCGCCGGGCGGTCGGCGTCGCACAGGATGCCGTCGACGTAGTAGCGGCCGCCGTGGATGTGCAGGGTGTCGAGGTCGTGCCGGCCACCGACGTGGTCGATGCGGAAGCCGGCCGCGTCGCGGGGGCCGCCGTGGGGTCCGATCAGGTCGGCGGCGAGGGTGCGGGTCTGGTGGAGCTGGATCGCGGTCTGCTCGTTGGTGTCGGCGTCGAGCTGGACGCGGCCCTGCTGGGCGACGACCGCCGCGTAGTGCCGCTCCGGGCGGAACGTGAGGCGGGAGAGGTCTGCGTGCATGTGAGGGGTCCCCCTGGTTCGGGAAAGGGCGCTTGGAGTCGGTGGTGCCGCGGCTCACGTGACGAAGAAGATCCCGGCGTCCGAGCCCGCGGGCGTGTACTCGGCGAGCCGCGCCCGCAGCCCGTCCTCGCGCTGCGGCCGGTACAGGTCGTGCAGGGCGCCGAGTTCGGCGCCGTCGTCCGCGCCGCGCCGGATCTCCTCGGCGCACCGGTCGGACAGCACCCCGTACCAGGGCGTCCCGTAGCGCTGGGACACGAACAGCGGGCGCACTCCCGGGGTGAGGTCGGGCTGGCAGCGGTGCCGGCGGGGGGTGCGGGAGCCCGGCGGCACATACGAGTACCGCATCCGGCCGGTGCCGCGGCGGGCCACGTGCAGCCGCCCGGTGAGGACGGAGTTCTCGGCGATCTCCACGGCGTGGGTGTGGACTTCGCCGATGACGGTGGTGCGGTGCAGGTGGAGCACGGCGTGGGCGTGCCGGCAGTCCGGCGCGGACAGTGCCGCGCGGTGGTCGGCGGTGGCGTCGAGGACGCTGTCGCGCAGGTGGATGGCGAGGGGGTCCTCGCCCACCTCGTCGCCGATGACCTCGATGGTGCCGAGGACGCTGTGCTCGATCTGCAGGCAGGCGGTGGTGCGTTCCAGCACGATGCTGGGTTCCTCCGGCGAGTGCGGGTCGCACTCGGGCTCCAGCGACCAGCCGGGCACGAGGGTGCAGTGCCGCACGGTGACGGCGCCCATCGGCCCGGTCACGTTGATGCCCCGTCCGGCGACGAGCAGCCCGTCGAGGACGACCCGGGGCCGCTGGTGCGGGGCGCAGTCCCCGGAGGCGGCGCGGATGTTGAGCGCGTCCGGCCGGTTGCTGTACCAGTCGAGCAGCCGGACGACGGGCCGGGTGCCCTCGGCGGCGCGCAGCTGGAGCCGGTCGCCGGGGTCGAGGTCGAAGTCGAGCTGTTCCTGGTAGGCGCCGCTGTGGGTGATCTCGACGATGCCCTCGGTCCCGGTGGCGCGGCCGGCCCGCCGGTCGTGCTGCCAGGCCCGGTAGGCGTCCATGATCTGCCGGTACGGCTCGCCCGGCCCCACCCGGTACAGGGCGGCGTCGGGCCGCGCGACCCGGTCCGCGCGGGCGTACTCGCCTCCCCCCGTGTCGGCGGCGGCCGCGTGGTGGTAGTCGACCCACACGCCCTGCCGGGGCGCCGACCGCGCGCCGAACGCGATCCGGCCGAGCTGGGGGTCGACGGCGACCTGGCCGCGCCGTGGCCGGTAGCGCCAGCCGGACAGGTCGGCGACGACGATGTCGGACGGCGGCACGGGCCGCTCCTCGCCGTCACGGCGGATGACGAAGCTCTTGCCGGGGCCGTAGTGGTCGGGCAGCCGGTCGCGGAGCTGTCTGCGCCGGATGAACGCGGGCACGTTGTCGATGGTCGCGAGGTGGCTGGGTGACGGCTCCGGGAACGGCCTGGTGACCAGCGGGGTGTCGTTGCCGAGGATGGAGAAGGTGTACAGGTGGCGGGCGCGGTCGACGCAGTACGCCGGGGAGGACGTCAGCGAGTGCGCCTTCAGCCGCCACACGTACAGGCCGACGCCCGCGGGGGACCGGCCGCCCTGCCGCCGCGCGGAGCCGGCGCGCCGTACGTCCACCGTGCGGGCGCCGGCGTCGAACGGGCTTCCGGCGAGGTCGAGGGCCGCGCCGTCGCGCAGGTCGGCGAGCCGGCCCCGCTCGGCGCGGTGAGCGGTGACGCCCAGCCTGACCGGCTGGTGGTGGGCGACGAGCCGGGACAGCTCCACGGCCCGCGCGGGCCAGCCCGCCACCTGCTGGGAGATCTCCTCCAGCAGGTGCAGGGTGCCCTTGCGCCGCCGGTTGGCGACGGTCGCCGCCACCTCGGCGCGGGGGGCGACCGCCTCGGCGAGCGCGGGCCTGCCGCCGGTGTGCGCTGCGGCGCCGAGGACACGTTCGTAGCCGGGCAGGACGCGGTGGCCGACGAGGTCGCCGAGGTACGGCAGCACCCAGGGCGCCGCGGTCTCCACGAACAGGTCGGCGTAGCCCTGCTCGACGCCGTCGCGGACCAGGTCGAGCTGTTCGGCGATCACCGCGAGCAGGGCGCGCAGCGGTTCGCCCTCCTCCAGGTCGCGCAGGCGGTGCCAGCGGGGCAGCAGGTCGGCGAGGAAGTCGGGGTTGCGGGACGCCGGCGGTCCCGCGTTCTCGAACCGGGCGTCCTGGGACATCACGTGACCTCCGTCAGGATGAGGGTGTCGGCGGCGCGCGGCGACAGCAGGGCGAGCCGGGCCGGGCGGATGCCGCGGAAGACGAGCACCGACCGGCCGCGCGGCAGGCGGCGGGTGTCGGTGATGCCGGGGTTGAGGCGCAGCAGTTCGGCGAGCGGGATGCCGTACCGGGCACAGACGGCCGACAGGGTCTCGCCGTCCTCGGCGCGGACGGTGTGGATCCGTTCCTCGTACTCCGCCGGGGGTGCGGCGACCGTCGTCCTGGGCGGCCCGGGGTCGCGCAGCAGCTCGGCGAGTGCGGCCGGGCCCGTGGTGGCGGGGACGCCGGTGAAGACGTCGACGTCGACGTGGTCGACGCCGGGCACGCCGTGGGCGGTGGCGAGCACCTCGGAGAGCCGGGCGGGCCGGGCCAGTTCGCGCCCCTCGAAGCCGAGGCGGCGCAGCAGGGCCCGGCGCAGCAGGGGTTCGACGGCCTCCCAGGCGTGGCCGTGGGCGACCTTCACCTTCGCGGCGATCAGCAGCAGGACCGGTTCGCGGACGTCCACCCGGACGGGCAGGCCCGGGTCGCCGTACGCGGTCAGGGCGCCGCGCAGGGCGCGCAGGGTGTCCGAGTCCGGTTCGAGGGGCACGTCGTCGGTGCCCGCCACCGTCACGTGCAGCACGCGCCGCCGCCCGTCGAAGAGTTCGCGCGCGGCGGCGCGGCCGATGCCGGCCCGGGAGCGGGCGAAGTCCTCGTAGTCGGCGGCCGAGACCAGCCGGTCCAGGGCGGACACGGCGAGCGGGATCGTACGGCGGGTGAGCGCCGGCCCGTCCGCGTCGCAGCCACCGGTCGCCGGGCGGGGGTTGGTGACCGCGGTGACGCCGAGCGGGCGGGACAGCGGCTGGGTGACGCGGCCGGCGGGCACGTTGGCGGCCTTGCCGGTGCCGAAGCGGTAGCGGGCGCGCACGTTCTCGTGCCCGCTGGGCAGCCGGGCGCCGTGCACGCCGTCGCCGAAGGCGACCGTGGTGCGGCCGTCGGCGGTGGTGCCGGTGGTGTACACCCGCTCGGTGGGGCCGCGTCCGGCGAGGCTGTCGACCTCGTGCCACAGCACGCCGTCGACCCGGATCTCCAGCACCGGCCGGGCGCCGGGCGGGCTGTCGTCCGCGAGCCAGGTGAGCGGGGACTGCCACAGCGCGAACGTCTGGTGGGCGCGGTCGGAGTCGCCGCTGCCGATGGCCTCCTCACGGCTCTCGCCGTGCGTGGCCTCGACGACGTTGCCGAGGACGCGGACGGTGTCGCGCCGGTAGCGGTGGGCGAGCCCGGCGGTGAGGGTGAGCCGGGTGTGCACCCGGTCGCCCGGCAGGTGCGGGTCGACGGCCGGGTCGGCGGTCGCCACGGTCACCACCTCGGTGGCGGTGACCCCGGCGGCGCCCGGGATGTCGCTGCGCTCACCGGTGACGATCAGGGTGCGGCCGGGCCGAAGCCCCTCGTACAGTTCGGCGAGTTCGATCTCGTCGCCGTGCACGTCCTCGCCCAGCGGCTCGTCGGCGAGGCGCAGCGGCTCCCCGGCGGCGTGCACGGTGGTGTCGCGGATGTGCGAGAGCAGCACGTCGAACTCGTCGAGCCAGGGGTCGGCGAGGGTGAGTTCGGTGCCGCGGCCGGTGATGCCGTAGTTGCTGCAGGCCGCGGTACGCGCCGCGACGACCCGGGTGGTGACGAACGCCAGCCGCGCGTCACCGGGCACCCCGCCCTCGGTGCCCTTGGCGGGGCGCCGGACCGCCACCCAGCTGCCGGGCGTGATGCCGGCGTGGACGGTGTCGAGCTGGAGGACGCGCCGGTTGACGGGCTGCGGCTTGCCGGCGAGGACCACCTCCACGTTGGGTTCCGCGCCGCCGACGGTGTAGCGCAGGCTCACCTCGTGGTCACCGTGGGTGAACTGGCCGCCGGTGCCCGGCCGCAGGGGCACCTCCCGGCGGCCGGCGCCGTCGACGACGACGTGCACCAGGCCGTCCTCGTCGGGCCGGGACACGGTCAGGGTGCGCTCGGGCAGGCCCGAGTGCAGCCGGGCGGTGACACCGGGCTCACCGGGGACGGCGGGGCGGCCGCCCTCCGCGTGGTCCTGACCGGGCCGCACCGACAGGTCGACCTGCCCGGAGCCCAGCGGGAAGGTGGCGAACTGCGGCACGGGCAGGTTCTCGGCCCGCTGGTCGGAGCTGCCGCCCTCGACGTACTGGAACTCCGCCCGCACCGGCACCTTGCCCGCCGTGTCGAACACCACGCGCATGCTGACCAGCACGGCCCCGGTCAGCGGCCAGTCCGCGGTCCGGATGACCCGGCCCCGGTCGTCCTGCACCGGCTTGAGCGGCGCGGTCGCCCCGAACGGCGCGGCGGTGACCCGCATCGCCAGCACCTCCCGCAGCAGGGGCCGGGCACCGGGGGCCGGGGCGGTGCGCCAGGCGGGGTAGAGGCCGCCGAGGTCCGGGGACAGGGCGGTGAGCAGCCGCGCGGGGTCGGGGCGGCCCCGGACGGGCCCCCGGGGCGCGCGGGCGCGTCCGCGCAGCGCGGGAAGCACGTCGCCGAGTGCGTGGAGTGCGGCGGCGCGCGCCGCCGTGCCGGGGGGCGCGGGCCGGGTCGCTCCGCGGCTCGCCGGGGTGGGCGCGAGGAGTGGGGACGCCGCGCCCGGGCCGGCGTCCTCCCCCTGCGCGGGCGCCAGTTCCCGCGCCCGCTCGGCGAGTTCCGCGAGCACCGCCTCCAGCCGGACGAACCACTCCGCGACGTCCTCGTACGGCGCGGCCAGCACCTGTGCCTCGCCCAGCCGGGCCACCGGTTCGGCGAGCCGGGCGGCGAGCTCCTCGGGCGTCCGGATGCCGTCCAGGTCGTCCCGCAGCGGGGCCAGCACCTGGTCCTCGACGTCCTCGACGAACCGGCTGACCGGGCGGGGGTGGGGCACCTCGGGCGTGGGCGGCTCCTCGCCCGGCTCACCGGGGGCGGCGGGCGCGGCGATCCACCGCCGTACCTCGTCGGTCAGTTCCCGCAGCGTGCGCGGCGCCGACCGCGGCAGGGAGATCGCGGTGACGTCGTCCTCCCGGTCGGTCCTCGTCCCGGCGACGGGCAGCAGCATCCGCTCGCCGCCGGCCCGCTCCCCGAAGACGAACAGCAGCTGGTCGCCGGTCCGCAGGGAGCCGTCCGCGCCCTCGACGAACAGCTCCGAACGGCGTTCCAGGTCCCGCGGGGTCAGGAGGGAGGGCCGGCGCCGCCGCACCTTCAGCTCGTTGAAGTCCCAGCGGGCCGTGAGGTCGCGGCCGGTCTCGAAGGTCAGCGACTCCTCGTCGGCGGAGGCGGGCACGCTGTGGCTGCGCGCGCCGCGCGGGACGACGACCGGCAGGGTCTCGGCGCGCGGGTCGCGTTCGAGGGTGTACGCCAGGTGGGTGGCGGCGGAGACGCCGGGCCGCGGCCGGTGGCCGACGAGCCGTCCGAGCAGCACCAGCGACCGGTGCTCGTGCGCGGTGCGGAGGTAGGCCTCGTCGGCGATCCGCTCGGAGTGGAAGGTGAGCAGGTCGCCGAGGACGGCGGTGGCGTCCAGCAGGCCGATCGCCGGGTCGTCGGGGGTGCGCACGGTCAGCCCGCTCAGCGCCGGGTAGGCGGGGGAGGCGAGCCGGTCGAGGAGCGCGGCCAGGAAGGAGCCGTAGGTGCCCACGCGGTAGTCGAGGGCGGTGCGGCCGGGCGGGTTGTGGAGCGGGGCCGGGGCCCGCCGCTCGTCGTGTCCGCCGCCGCACGCCCCGCCGCAGGGGCAGTCGTCGGTCGCGGTCATCGGGCACCTCCCAGGGAGATCTCCAGCCGGCCGTGTTCCGGCCGGTCGGGGTCGTTGTCGCAGGCTGCGACCTCCAGCGGGCCGAGCCGCAGCACGCCGTCCTCCCGCTCCCCGCGGTCCGGCTCGAACAGCCGCCGCAGCCGGGTGACCCGCACGCTCTCCACGCCGGGCACCGCCGCGGCGACGGCGACGAGACGGCTGAGGCGCACCGGCTCGCCGAAGGTGAGGGCGTCCGGGTGGAAGAAGCCGCCGCGCCCGCTGCCGAGCGCCCGGTACAGCTCGGCGAGGATCCGCCCGTGCTGGTGGCCGGGCCGGGCGCACACCGTCAGGGCGATGTCGAGCGGCACCAGCCGGGCCGGGCGGACGACGACGTCGTGGCCGATGCGCCGGTACGGCTCGAGCGCCTGGGCGACCCGGTCCAGCAGTCCGGGGGGCGGGGTGCCGGCGCCGGCCGCGTCGACGGCGATGTGCGCCTCCCGCACGCTGCCGGTCCAGCGCAGCTCGGCCGCCGCGCGCCGGACGCCGGGCAGGGCGCCGGCGAGGGCCGCGTAGTCCTCGGCGGTGACCGCGCGCAGCCGGGTGCGGCGCAGGTCGAGCGGGGCGAGCCGGCGTACCTGGTCGACGGGTTCGGGGGCGGTGCCGCCGGTGGCGGGCAGCGGGTTGCGGACGGCGTCGACCGGCGGCGCGCCGGTGCCGTCCCGGACCACGAGGTGGTTGATGGCCTCGGCGCCCACGTTGCCCGCGGTGCCGCCGCCGATCCGGTAGCGGGCGGCGAGCCGGTCGCCCGGGGCGGGCCGGGCGCCGTGCCGGCCGTCGCCGAACCGCAGGGCGAGCCGGCCGTCGTCCTCCAGCTCACCGACGAAGTGCCGGTCGCGGGGGGCGCTGCGCAGCAGATCGCGCCGCGGCTCCCAGACGCCGTCCGGCGCTTCGAGGCGTACGGCGGGCAGGGCGCGGCGCGGGTCCTGGGTGAGCGCGCCGGTCGCGGAGCCGCGCAGTGCGGGCTCGTCGGGGTGGAGCCCTTCGGCGTAGCCGGGGCCCCAGCCGTGGGCGATCTCCCAGGCGATGTGCGGGCCGAGGACGGTGCCGGCGCGGGCGCGGGCCGCCAGCACCTCGATGCGGCGGAGCTTGCCGTCCAGCAGCCGGTCGGAGCGGTGGAGGAGTTCGCGCAGGGCCCGGACGGGGTGCAGCCGCAGCTCCAGCCGCTCCAGGACGCGCAGCCCGAACACGACGGCGAGTTCGGCGATCTCGTCCGCGTCGAGTCCGTCGCGGTCGTGGGCGCTGCGCCACAGCTCGGCCAGCCGCTGCCGCAGCCGGCCCGGGACGGCGGCGATCCGTTCGGCCTGCGCGGCGGCGACCGTGCCGGGGTCGGGGAAGGGCGCGGCCTGGGTGACGGGCGTGCCGCCGAGCACGGGGCGGAAGCGGGGCCGGATGCCCGGGTACCGGGACTGGGCGAGCAGGGTGTGCAGGGCGGCGTTCTGGGCGTACGCGGTGCCGGGCACGACACGGTCGTGCCGCTGCCCGGCCCGTTCGAGCCTGAGCCCCGCGCGGTGCACCGCGGCCTGCCCGACGGTGGCGAAGAGTTCCCGCACGTCGTCGGGGGTGAGCGGGTGGCCGCCCGCGGTGCGGTCGGCGAGGGCGCCGATCAGCCGAGCGGGCGCGTTGCCCTCGTCCGGATCGGGGCAGCCGAAGCCGGGTGGGCAGCAGGTGCCGGCCACGGCCGGGTCGGCGGGCACGGTGAACGTCTCCGGCGGACCGTGCGGGGTGCGGCCGTGGTCGACGAGGACGACGTTGCCGCGGGCGAGGGTCACGTCCTCGACGGGCGGGCAGTTCGGGCCCGCGCGCGTGACCAGGCACAGCGGGAAGCGGAGGGCGTCCTCGGCGGCCCAGGTGACCTCCAGGACCGGCTGGTCCTCGACGCGGTCGACGGCGGGTGTGACCGAGGTGAGGCGGACGGCCTGGCGGTGGGCGGGGTCGGCGTCACCGGGCGTACCGGTGCGCGGTCCCCTCACCTCCTCCAGGATCAGCACGTCACCGGGGTGCAGGTCGAGCCGCCGTTTCCGGCTGCCGCCCTTGCCGGTCCAGGTGTCGCGCAGCGTGGCGGCGGTGGCGCCCTTCGGCAGCGCGCGGACCTCGCCGCCCCACGTCCACAGCCGGATCGCGTTGTGCGCGACGCGCAGCCGCAGCGGGTCGCTCGCCGGGACGGGCTCGAACACCTCCACCGAGCCGCGCTCGTCGAGGTCGCCGAGGTCGCTCCCGGTGATGACCGTGCCGGGTTCCGGCCGGTCGTGCGGATCGAGGCCGCGCACGTCGACGGAGGCGAACCGGAAGGTCCCCGGGGCCAGCGCGCAGTCCTCGGCGGTCCGCACGGTGACGTAGGCGCGGGCGTTGCAGCCGTCGTGCATCGCGTAGTCGACGAGCCGCACGTGCCGGCGGACGGAGACCCGGCGGCGGGCCGTGCCGAGGTACGCCTCGGTGGCGACGGCGTCCTGCTGGTGGCTGATCCGGTCGCCGGTGTGGGCGAGGAGTTCCACCAGGGTGACGCCCAGGTCGGCGGGGTGGCGTTCGACCCAGTCGGGCGTGGTGAGCGCCAGCCGGTCGAGGAGCAGCCGGCGGATGGTGTCGTAGTCGCGGGCGGTGTAGTCGATGACGGGGGTGGCGGGGAAGGCGGGAGGGCCGGGGGTGTCGTCGCAGGGGGTGTCGTCGAAGGGGGTGGGGCAGTCCGGCCGGAAGGCGAAGGCGGCGCTGTGGTAGCGCTGGTCGAACCCGCGGTAGGGCCGGGTGCCGGGCCGCCCGTACGGGTCGCTCTCCACGAGGGACAGCCGGTAGCGGGAGGTGTCGCCGGCCCGGTCGAGGGTGACGTGGAGCCGGTCGTCGAGTTCCGGGTCCTCCTCGCGTTCGACGCTGACGTCGACGGCCGTGATGCCGGTGATCCGGCGGCCGCCGTCGATCCGCACGTGCTGCGGGCCGAGGCCGTGCGGGGCCTTGCCGAGGAAGGTGACGGTGAGCAGCAGCCCGTCGTCGCTCACCTCCACGGTGTCGACCCCGTTGAGCTGCGCGGCCCGCACCTTGGCGCGGCGGGACACGGTGGCGCCGGTCATGCGGCGGCCCTCCCTTCGAAGACGTCCTCGCGCCGCATGCCGTCGCTCCGCACGACGTACGACAGCCGGACGCGGACGACGGTGTCCTCCCCGGTGATGTCGAGGGCGTCCACCTCGATCAGGTCGCCGAGCAGGCGTTGCAGGGCGGCGTGCACGGACAGCTCCAGGGTGCTGAGGATCTCCGGGCTGTTCTGCGCGAACACCAGGTCGAGCAGTCCGCAGCCGAAGTCGGGGCGCATCACCCGCTCCCCCGGGCTGGTGAACAGCAGCTGCTCGATCAGGTCGTACACGTGCTCGCTGTGCCGTGCGTGCGCGGTGCGCCCGCGCCGGTCGGCCCGGAACGGGAAGGCGAAGTCACTGCGTGGACCTACTGCGCCGGTCGGGCCCGGCTCGTTGTGCGGGCTCATCGGACGACGACCTTTCGCTGCGCGGCCTGGACGACGGGCGCGCCCTGCGGGACGAGGGCCGCCGTGAGGCACTGGGCGGCCGAGGTGTCGAGCAGCACGGGCACGCCCGCGACGGTGACGCCGGTGTCGGGGGCGGTCCAGCGGACCGCGGCACAGGGCGTGGGCACGTCGTCGACGGTGTGCGGGCAGCCGGTGACGGCATAGCCGTGCGCGGCCGTGACGACGGCGGCGCCCGCGAGCCGCACTCCGTCCGCGGGTGACGTGGTGGCGACGACACGGCCGCCGTGCGGGCAGCCGATCACGGCTTCGGTGTCGAGCAGGGTCCCGGACAACTTGATCACTCCCCCGTTCTCTTCTATCGCTTCGAGAGCACGGTCAACTGGCCCTCGTTGATGGTCACTTCGCGACCGCGCAGCACCACTTCGGCGCCCGCGCCGGTGGCGATGACCACGGCCTCGCGGGTGATGCGGATGTACGCCCCGTCCTGGGCCTGGAGCAGGATCCCCTGCCCGTCGCCGGGGGTGTCGCTCAGCACGACCTTGTGCGCCTGCGGTGTCTGCACGACAACCGGTTTGTGCGGCCCGCCGGCCCGGAGCGCGTCCCGGGCGTCGGGCGGCAGCTCGTCGGCGGCGCCGTACCAGCAGCCCGTCCACACGGGGAAGCTCGGATCCCCCTGCTCGAACTCCACCCACACCCCGGTGCCGGGCGGCGGCACCACGAACTGTCCCGCCCGCGCGCCGGTGAACGGCAGACAGGGCAGGGCCCAGGTCGAGGGCTCGTCGCCGAGCACGTCCGGGACCTCGGCGGTGATGCGCCCGATGCGCAGGGGGTCGTCGTTGCTGAGGACCTTGCCGCGGAACTTGCCGAGGTAGCGATTGCTGGGTGCCGCCATGGTGGGGTGCTCCTGATACGGACGGTCTGCCGGGTGGTGTCAGGGCCGGACGTGGTCGCCGCGGGCCTCCAGGCCCTCCCGGGAGAGGGTGAAGTTCTGCTGGTACGAGCCGGGGCGCAGGTGGTGGGTGACGGACTTGACGTAGTAGTCGCCGTCGTACGCCCGCCCCGCTCCGCGCACCCCGACGAGCCGGCGGGGCTGGAGGATGTACCCGTGCCGGTTGACGTCGAGCGAGCCGGACCCGGAGACGACGTCGGCGGAGACGGCGGCACGGGCGAGCAGTTCCGCCTCGGCCTGCGCCCGCTGCTGTTTCGCCGTCCCGGACAGGGTGCGGCGCTTGAGGGCCGGGGTGGGGCGCTTGCCGAGCGGCGGGCGCAGCGGGCTGATCGACGGCTGCGGGAGCAGCGACGACTGCCGGTTCGCCGGGTCCTGCCAGCGCGCCTGCGGCTCCTCGCGGGCCGTCCCGTCGTAGGCGAAGGTGAGCTGGTCGACGGTGGAGTGGGCGTCCATGTTGACGTTCAGGGCGTGCTGCCGCACACCGAGCCGGACCTCCGGGCCCCAGCGGGCCGAGGAGTGCCCCGGGGCGGGGCCGGGCTCCAGGTAGAAGGTGTAGCCGTTGGCGCGGGCCAGCTCGGTGACGTACTGGAGATCGGTGCCGGTCTGGTAGTGCACCCGCAGGTCCTGGTGCGGGGGCTGGGCGATCTTCTCCCGGTACACGTCGGGCCGGATGCCGTAGCCGGAGTACCGGCGCACGATGGCCAGCACCCGTTCCCACGGCGGCAGGTTGGGGTAGCCGGCGGTGCGCTCCTCCAGGTCCATCAGCAGGGTCAGGTCCTCCCCCGTGACGGTGAGGGTCGAGTGACCCGGCTGGTTGCTGGCGCCGACCTCCTGCCGCACGACGAGCCCGTCGAAGAGCACGTCGGACGTGCCCCTGACGGTGACGGTGACGACGACCCGCGTCTTCGGGTCGAAGAACCCCTCGGGCAGCAGCCGCCGGCTGATGAGTCCGTTCCTGGTGAGGTCGAAGGCGAGCTGGAACCCGCTCCGCTCCCCCGCGGTCGCCGTGATCTGCGCGGACAGCAGGGCCTCGGTGACCTCGGCGGGCACGGGCCGCACCAGTCGCGGCCCCATGAGGAGCGCCGCGTGGACGGGGCCCTGCCCCACGGGCACGTCAAACACGCCGGCCTCCCCCGGGGAACCCGCCGGCGAGGGGAACCCGTACGGTCCGCCCGGCTTCCCCGGTCAGCTCGTCGGGGTCGAGTACGGGGTTGGCGTCGGCGATCCGCCACCACTGCCCCGGGTCCCCGAAGTACCGCTGCGCGAGCAGATCGGGCCGCTCCCCTGCGGCCACGGTGTGCGCCCGCGTCTCCTCCGGGCCGTCCGGGAGGGGCGGCAGCAACCGCCGCCCGGCGTACCGGACCTCGGTCCCGTCGGCGGTCCGGTGGATCCCGATCCCGACGTCGTGGTACCGGCTGGTCCGCGGATACGGATGAGCCCCGGGGACGGCGTCCAGGGCGCTTTCGTACGACTCGAGTTCAGCCATGACGGCGGTCTCATCCCCTTCCGGTTCCGGTGCCGAAGCCGGCGGCTCCGGCGAGCCCGAGCGCCCCGGTCCCGGCACCGCGCGCACCGGCGGCGAGCCGCTCCTTCTGCGCCAGGTGGGCCAGGTAGAGATCGGCACCGCGATGCCCGGCAGGCAGATCGCTGACGGTGAGGATCCTCATGCCGATGGCGAGGGAGGCCCGGATCGGGTTGAGGTTCACGTCGAACGCGGACTCGTTGACGGAGAGTTCGGTCAGCCGCACGGGCACGACGCGTTTGCTGCCCCAGGTGAAGAGGGTGAGGGGCATCTCGATCGGGCTGATCTCGATGGCGCCCTGCCGGGACAGGCGCATCGCCTCGCGGAGCTTCGCGGTGGTGGGCTGCACCAGCATTTCGAGGGCGGCGAGCTGCGGGTGGATCCCGTCGGGCGCCGCGATCTCGAACTGATCGGTCGCATCGATCTCGGCGGTGAACTTCCAGGTCTCCTGAGCGGGCCCCTTGAGCCGCAGCGCCTCGTTCCGGTCCCCGCCACCGGCCCCGCCGGCACCGGCGTCCCCGCTGTCCCCGGCGGACTGCGGAGCGACGCTGCGCTCCAGGGTGTCGGGGTTGAACTGGAGCACGATGACGCGCTGGGGGGTGCCGGTACCGGGGTCGACGGCGACGATGCCGGAGCGGATGGGTTCGGGAACGTCGGCGTAGCGGGTCACAGGCGGGCCTCCAGACGGTTCCTCAGCGGCGTGTAGTCGTACTGGGGAAACGCGGACGGGAAGACGTCGAGCATGTTCCGGAGATTGTCCGCATGGGCACGGAATCCGGTGTCACGCAGAGAGGAGTCGACGAACAGCATCTGCCAGCCGAAGGCGCCCTTGGTCATGCGCAAGGTGTCGAGGTAGCCGCAATAGTCGAGTTCCATTCTGAGGAAGCCCTGGGTGTTGTCCTTCTCATCGAACAGATATCTGTCCTGGTACCAGAGCTCCAGGTTCTCCTTGTGCGGCTCGACCCGGATGAACGTCGCCTCGCCGGTCGCTCTTCGCGGGGCGGAGTCGATCATGCGCAGGCCGGACAGGAGTTCGCGCTCGCGCTCGGAGGCCAGGTCGTTGCAGAGCGGCGGGTCCTCGATCAGGGCCAGGTACACGTGACGCAGGAAGAACTCCCCGTGCAGGTCCCGCTCGGAGCCCCGGAACGACCATGAGCAGGAGAGGGAGGCGAACCGCAGTGCGCACTCCTTGATCCCGGCGCTCAGCACCACGCCCGTCCAGCCGGGATCGGTCTCCGACAGCGGATCGAACCTCGCCAGCGGGAAGGTCATGTCCTCCTGCTCGTGTTCCACGTCGAAGAGCCCACTTCGAGTGAGCTCACCGATCGATTCGATCTGCGCTTCTTCGCTTTCCGTGAACGATTGCACCGCGGTTCGCTTTCTTTCGGGTGGACGGGGTGTCGTACTCCTCATCTTTTGAAGCGCAGACGTCGCTGGCCCCTCAGTCTCGCGAGGTGACGCTCTATCTTCTCCAGCTTGAAGCGCGGCTGGTACGCCTTGATGCGGTCTATCATCTCGACTTCGTTGTCGAAGCGTTTCTGGGAGCGCAGCAGCAAAATGGCCCGCATATGCCTGTCGTTCGCTCCCAGGGCGAGTTTGAGGCGGTAGGTGTCCTGTTCGTCGTTCACCCTGCACACGGGCCCTGTGGAACTGGTGGGCGGTGTCTCCATGCCGGAGATCGAGACCTGGGTCACCGCGGGCTGGGCATCCCAGTGGGTCTGACTCGCACCACTGACGTCGGGCTTCTTCTTGTACTTGCCCCACGCTGTGTTGAGGTGACTGGGAAAGCCCTCGACGACATCGCCGCTGGCGAGCACCTGCCGCGGATGGTAGGCGATGTCGACCTGGTACCAGACGATCCGCTGCCCGCCCTTGTCGACCCAGCGTCCCGCGGGCCCCTCGGTCACCCGAAGCTTCATGTTCTGGTAGTGCCGCGCCGGAACGAGGTTCTGGTTCTTCACATTGCCGCCCAATTCGTAGGGCAACAGATGCGTCCTGTCCCAGCGTTCACTGTCCGTCAGGTTGGTCAGGGTGTTCAGGTAACGGAATCCCAGTGGCTCGGGGGAACGCCGGGTCTTCCGGTCCCGCTCGGCGTGAGCGAACTTCTTGTTGATGTACTCGGACGTGAAACTCGAAGCCAGTTTGTCGTCCTCGAACCGCGGTGACTTCACCGGAGGCAGCTTCGGGTCGCGATGGGTTCTCGTCAGCCAGTCGACCGGAGTCGTCTTGTCGCCCTTGTCGAAGCCGTCGGCGTCATAACCCGCCTCCGGCCCCTGCCATCCGTTGATCACGTTGCGGGTCGGGTTCAGCGTGGCCAGGATCTCGAAGTGCGGGGGGTGACTGCGCACGAGGCCGGTCAGTCGGTACCACCTGCGCATCGCTTCCAGCGCCACAAGGTGGTGGTCCCGTGTCACACCGTTGCGCAGCATCCGCTCCTCGACGGGGCGGATCCGGTCGACGATCCTGCGCAGGCGGTCGCTCTTCGAGTCCGGCGAGTCCTCGTCCCTCCTCCGGTCCTCCCTCGGAGGGCGCCGGCTGCGTCGCGGGTCCTGCCGGTCGTCCCTTCTCGGCCTCTTCTTGTCCTTTCCGCCGTCGTCCTTCTTCCGCTTCTCCGGTCCCTTGTCACCGTCCTCGGGCTTCCTGCCGTCCCTGTCGGCCCGCCCGTCCCTGCCGGGTCTCGGGGTGCCCTCGCGCCGCGGACTGCCGGGGACCCGGGTCCCGTCCCTGCCCGGCGCCGTGTCGTCGCGCTTCGCGGGCTGGGGGGCCTGGCCTGCGGGGCGGCCGGGAGCGTCGGTGTCCGCCGGCCGGGACGGGGCAGGACGGTCCTCGTCGCGCGGCCGGGACGGTGTGGTGCGATCGGGTCGAGTGCGCTCGGTCGCGGGCGGACCGGGACGGGAGCCGGGGCGTTCGCGGGTGTCGGTGCGGCCCGGGCCCGCCATGGGACGGCCGGCGGCGGGGCCGCTCGGGCGTGGGCGCCCCGTACCCGGTGCGGCGATCCGCGGCTTGCCCGGGGCCGGCGTGGGGGGCTCCGGCACGACGGCCGGGCGCGCCGGACGGCGCGGCGGGGAGCCGCCGGCGGGTGCGCGCCGCGGCACGGGCTGCCGTCGCGGGCCGGTCCTCCGCTCGCGCGTGCCGTCGGAGCCGCCCGCGGCCGGCTGCCTCCCGTCGCCCTGGCCGCCCTTGCCCAGCCGTGCCGCGATGTCCTTGAAGCGGCGGCCGACCTTCGCCACGTACTTGCCGATGCCGCTCAGCAGGGCCTCGTAGGCGAGTTCCAGCAAGGCCACGATGCCGGCCGCGACCGCCTTCGCGAAGAGGATGCCCGCACCGCCGGTGCGGACGGCCTTCAGCCAGTCGAGGACCGCCCCCATCGCACGGAGGATCTCGCCCAGGGCGCCGATGGCCGTGCGGATGGCGTCGATGACGGCCATCACCCAGCCCGCGCCGGGGATGAGTTTGGCGACGACCTTCGTGATGACGATCTCGCCGATGATCAGCGGGAGCTGGGGGACGATGGCGTCCCACGTCTCCTTGACGATCTGTTCGAGGGTGATGCCGCCCTTGAGGAGCTTGTCGAAGACGGCCTTCGGGATGCCGAGGATTTCCTCGATCTTGGCCTGGAACCAGGCCCTGACCGCCGACTTGACCTCGCGGAACAGGTGGTTCTTCGCGCCGTCCACGGCGGAGTTCTTGGCGCCGCTCAGCCAGCCGCCGGGGTCGGAGAGGAAGTCGACGGCGATGAGCATGAAGTCACCGAGGGCGCCCAGCAGGCCGGCGGCGAACTGGAGGATGCCCTTCACCGTGTCCACCACGGCCTTGACGACGTCGAGGAGCGCCTTCTTCAGGATGTCCAGGATGCTGCTCAGGAGCTTGCCGAGAGCGTTCAGCAGATCCGTGATCATCTGCTTCAGCATCTGGGAGAGGCGGTTGACGAGGGCGATCGCCGCCTGGACCAGGGTGGTGATGAGGTCGCGGATGCGCCTCGCCAGGTCGATGACCGCCCGGACCATCGCCTTGGCGAACTCGATCAGGTCCTTGATGAAGTTCTTGATCGCCTCGACGATGTTCTTGCGCGCCTCGTTGATCCAGCGCTCGACCGTCTCCTTGAAGTTGCGGATGAAGCCGGTCACCGCGTCCCGCGCCGCGCGGATGACCCGCACGATCGCGTTCTTGATCTCGATGACCTTCTGCTTGATCCAGTCGAAGGCCTTCGTGATCCAGTTGCCCGAGTCCTCGGCGGCGGTGTTCTTCGTCCGGTCCGCCTCCCGCTCGGCCCGGTCCGCCTCGTCCCGGATCTTCTTGTCGCTGCCCTCCTTCTCCTTCTCGACGTTGTCGTCTGTCTTCTTCTCCTGGTCCTCGACGTCCTGGCGGACCTTCTCGCGCCGGTCGGTCTTCTTGTCGCCCAGGCTCTTCAGTTCCTTGTCCTGCGCGGCGCGCCAGTCCTCGCGCTGGGCGGTGACCTCGGTCATCGCCTTCTCCCGCTCGCCCGCCTGCGTCTCGGTGTTCGTGGCGATCTCGGCGTCGACCTGCTGCCTGTGCTTCGCCTGCGAGTCACGGAAGTCGCGGTCCTTGGCCTGACGGCTTTCGGACATGCCCTTCCGGCCCTCGCTGAACGCGGCCCGGAACTGGGGTCCGCGTTCGTGTTCGGCCACTTCGGAGGCGGCCTCCGGCGGTACGGCTCCGGTCGCGCCGCCCCCGGCTCCGGCTCCCGGCCCGCCGCCCTGCCGGCCCGGCACCTTCGCGGTCAGCTGTTCCCTCGGCGCGTCCGGGTAGACCTGGTCCTCGCCCATCCCGCGCCCGGCGTCGTCCCGTGCGGTCCCGAGAGTCTCCTGGCCCTTCGCGTCGACGTGGCCGTCCTGCTCGGTCGCCGCCTGTCCTGCGGCGCCCTGCATCTGCACGCCCGGCGCGTTGCCCGCCTGCGCCTGCTTGAGGGCCTCGTCCTTCGTCGGCAGTCCGGCGAACTTGGCGGCCAGTTCCTGGGCGTCCACCTCGAAGCCGAGCTTGTCGGCGACCCACCCGAGGCCGAAGCCCAGGGCCATCTTGAAGGTGTCCCAGCCGCCCGGCTCCTCGGCCTTCTCCGCCTCGATCCGGCCCTCGGGCTCCTTGGCGCCCGTGACCTCGGCGTCCTCCCGCTCCGGTTCCGCCGCCTGCTGTGCCGGGTCCTGGGAGTACTGCGCGGGAGCGTCCGTCCTCGGCTTCCCCTGGAGGGTCTGCGGCGCTCCCGCCGGGCGCTGGATCTGTGGCGGCGCGGCGGCCAGCGTCCGGTGTTCGTCGCCGACGGAGCGGTCCACCGCCCCGCCTACGCCGCCCATGGCGTCGAGCGCCATGTGCGGCTTCAGCGCGGAGGCCGTGGCGAGGCCCGCCTCCGGGGACACACCTGCGAGGTCCGGTGCCGGGCCGGAGTCCTTCCTGCCCCTGCCGCGGGCCGGGGCGGCGGCGCTCCCGCCCCCACCGCCGCCCCCACGGCCGCCCCCACCGCCGCCGGGTGAACGTCCGGCCGACCGTGTCGTCGTCCTGCGTCCCGATGCCGTCCCGGGGGCGCGCTTCGGCTCGGGGGCGGGGCTCGGGGCGGGCGCCGGAGCCGGTTCCGTGCGCGCCGGCCCGGGCCCGGGCTCCACCGCGGGGGTGTCGGTACGGTCGCTCGGTCCGGACGGGCCGTCCGGGGCGGGGCCCGGGGCCGTACCGGGGGAACGGGAGGCGCCGCCCGTGTCCCCGGCCGTGCCCTGCGCGGGCGCCGAACCTGCCGGAGCCGGGACCGTCGGCGTCTCCGCATCCGTACCGCCGCCCCTCGGCTCCTTCGTCCCGGTGCCGGACTTCGCCGAGCTGCCCCCCGCCGCCTGCTGCGACTCCCTCTCCGGTGCGGCCGGCGTCCGGTCGGCACCCGCGGGCGTGCCCGCCGCCTCCTTGGCGGCGGGCTCCCTGACGTCGCTGCCGCCCTCGGACGTACCGCCGGCCTTGCCCGGCGCCTCCTGCACGGTGGTCTGCGCGGCGACCGGGCCCGCCTTCGGATCGTCGCCGCTCTTGGGGTCCCCGGACGCCGTGCCGGGCACCGGCGCAGTCGCGGCGGCCTGCTGGAGGGCAGCCCCGCCGAAGCCGGTCGCACTGTCGGGGCCGCCCTCGGTCTCCGCCGACGGCGTCAGGTCCTGCGGCTCGTCGGCCGTCGCCTCCTCGGGCTCCGCCTCGGCCGCCGCGTCCTCGGCGTCCTCCGCGTCGCGCAGCGCCTGCACCTCGTCGGCCCGGGTCGGCGGCGGGGCGGGGAACGTGGGCATCGGCGGGGGCGCGGACGAGGACGAGTCCAGCTCGTCCGCGGCCGGTACTCCGGACACGTCGAGGTCCTGCTGCGGCAGGAAGTCCTCGGGCCGCAGCCTGATGTCCCAGGCGCTTGGTTCTGCGCCGCCGGCCTCCACCTCCGACTCGCTGCCGGACGTGACGGGGTCCGCGTCCTTCTCCTCCTGAAGGCCCTCCAGGTCCTGGCTGCGCTTGCCCTCCAGGGTGCTGCGGCGGCCCGGGAGCGGGGTGTCCTGGCCCGACCGGAACGGCGTACCGGCAGTGGGCTTCTGCTGCCCCCGTCTGTCCTGCGGCTTGACCTGCCGCCCGGTCACGGCCGCCTCGGCGGCGCCCGGGCGGTTCCTCGCCGCGGACTCCTCCTTGCTCGCGGCCGGCGTCTCCCGCCGTTCGGTGGCTTCCTCGCCGCCCTGGGCCTGCTTTCGCTCCTTGCCCGCCGCCGAGGACGCGGACTGCTGCTCGCCGCCCTGCCGTCCGCCCTCCGGTGTCCCACCGGAACTCGCACCCGACGGGGTCTGGTCGCGCCGCGTCGCCGGTGCGCCCGGCGCCGCCTGCCCGGTCCTCCCGCCCGCAGGGCCGGGGGGCCGTGCGCCCCGCTGCGGCTCCCGGGGCGCACGCCCGCCCTCGGGCGTCGTCCCCTGCTCCGGCGTCCCCCCGTTGCGCGGAGTGCTCCCGGCCGCGCCTTCCTCCCCGCTCCCCTCCTTCTCCGGTCCCGGCGCCTGCCGCGGCTGCCGTCGCTCCGCCTTCCGCTCCTCGGCCCTCCGCTGCTCCTCGTCCCGCTCGGCGCGCACCTCCTCGGCGGTGTCCGGCTCCATCTGCGGGGCGTCGTGCGCGTGGCGCTCCAGCTCGTCGCCGGCGTAGTCGTCGTACGCCTCGATCTGGTCGACGAGGTCGAGCACCCGCTCGTGCTCGGAGCTGAGCAGGCGCCGTTCCAGTCGGTCGAGGACGGCGTCGCGCATCTCCCGCGGAAGACGGGAGAGCTGCTTGCGGGTGCGCAGCGACAGGTCCTGCGGGTCGCCGCGCAGGGAGCGCACGACCGCGTTCGCCAGCCGGTCCACGAGGGTCGCCGGATCCATCTGCTCCGCCCGGGAGCGGTCCGCGTTCACGGTGGCGTACCGCAGCCACCCAGGCGTGGCCTGCCCCTGCTCCACTGGCGCAGCGTCCTGCCCGGGCCGGTGCGGCGGTTCCTGGGCCGCGCCCTCCGCCTCCCGCTCGATCGGCTGCTGCGGCAGGCTCACCGCGCCGAGGCCGCGCCCGGCCCGCAGGGCGCCCAGCCCGTGCGGGTTCTGGACGGTGTGCAAAAGTTCGTGGGCGAGGAGGCGGCGGCCCTCGTCGGTGCCGGGCATGAACATGCCCTCACGGAAGAGGACGTCCTGGCCGACGGCGACCGCGTCCGCGCCGAGCAGTTCGGTGAGCCGTCCGGCGTCGCGGCCGGTGTGCAGGCGGACGCGGCCGAGGTCGTGGCCGAGCCGCTCCTCCAGTTCGCGCCGGACGCCGGGGTCGAGGGGCTGGCCGGCTCCGCTGACGACGTTCTTCGGTTCGGGGGCCCGCGACGAGGCGGCGCGTTCCCTGCGCTTGCGGCGGCGGGCCTCGGCGGACCGCTCGGCGTGGGCGTCCTGGGTGCGGGCGTTGCTCACCGGGTCACCTCCCCGTGGCCGGACAGGCCTGCGTGGACGGCTCGGGCCAGTTCCTGCCCGAGCCGGCGGGCGGAGAGCCCGGGGGGCAGCGACGGGAGGCCGGTCAGGGTCTCGGCGGTCCAGGAGGCGCCGGCGGGAACGCCGTGCCGTTCGATCAGCCGGGTCAGTTCCCGGGTGAAGGCCGCGGAGACCCGCTCGGGGTCCGCCCGGAAGCCGGTCAGGGCCAGTTCGCCGATGTCGACGTGGATCTCGCGCGGGTTCACGTCCATCCCCGCACCTCCCCCGGGGTCAGGGAGCGCTCCAGCTTCAGGTACTCGGTGCGGGCCGCCGCCAGCATGTGCCGCATCTGCAGGGCCCCGCCCTCCTCCGCGGCGAGGAACGCCCCGGACAGGGCGATGTTGCGGATGGAGCCGCCCGCCACGGTCAGCTGGGCGAGGAGGTCCGGGTCCAGGTCCTCGGCGGGCGCCCGCGCCGGCAGCACCCGGCGCCAGATCTCGGCGCGTTCCGGTTCCGCGGGGAAGGGGAAATCGACGACGAAGCGGATGCGGCGCAGGAAGGCGGTGTCGAGTGCCTTCTTCATGTTGGTGGTGAGGACGGCGAGGCCGCGGTACGCCTCCATGCGCATCAGGAGGTAGCTCACTTCGAGGTTGGCGTACCGGTCGTGGCTGTCCCTGACCTCGCTGCGCTTGCCGAAGAGGGCGTCGGCCTCGTCGAAGAGGAGCAGCGCGCCGCCGCGTTCGGCGGCGTCGAAGACCCGGCGGAGGTTCTTCTCGGTCTCGCCGATGTACTTGCTGACGACCTGGGAGAGGTCGATCACGAAGAGGTCCAGGCCGAGTTCCTTCGCCATCACCTCCGCGGCCAGTGTCTTCCCCGTACCCGAGCCGCCCGCGAAGAGCGCGGTGACGCCGAGGCCGTGGCGCAGGGCGGCGGCGAAGCCCCACTGCTGGTGGACGGTGGGCCGACGGCGTACGTGGGCGACGATCTCGCGCAGCACCGCGGTCTGCCGCTCGTGCAGCACCAGGTCGTCCCAGCCCGCCCGGGGTTCGATGCGGCGGCCCAGCGCTTCCATGCCGGGCCGGGCCTCCGCGAGGCCGGCCCGCCAGGCGAGCACCGCGGCGTCGTGCTCGCCGGTGCCGGGGAGGTCCCGGCGCACGGTGTCGGCCGCGAGGCGGACGGCGTGCGGCGGCAGCTGGAACTGGGCGACGAGTGAGCGCAGTTCGTTCTCGTCGAGGCCGGTGCCGGTGAACGCGTCGGCCCACACGGCGAGTTGTTCCTCGTCGTCCAGGCGGGGCACCGGCACCCGGGTGCCGTGCGGGTGGTCCCGGCTCAGCGGCTCCGCGCCGGACACCACGACGGGTACGGCGGCCCCGGCGAGGAACGCCTCGGTGGCCGCCCGCTGCTCCCGGTCCGGTTCGCCCGCCTCGACCAGCAGGGCGGCCGGCAGCAGGATCGCCTCGCGCTGCCACAGCCGGGCCAGCCGGTCGCGTTCGGCGGGGTCGGTGGGGACGTCCTCGGCGTTCATGGCGTAGAGGCCGAGTCCGGCGCGGGCGGCCGCCGCGGCGGCGATGTCGGCCCGGCTGCGCGGGTCGCCGCCGGTCACCTCGGCCAGCGGCGGGGTGCCGGCGGGGTGTGTGGTCCAGGCGGCGGTGATCCGGTCCGCCGCCCGCTCGTACGACGGCGTCAGCCGGTCCGGGGCGGGGGCGCGGCGCAGCCGGCCGTGCAGCCGGGCGTCGAGGTGGGGCGAGCCGAGCAGGAAGTGCAGGATCCGCTCGTCGAGCCGGAGCCGGGCGGTGGTCAGCAAGCTGTCGTCGGCCGGTTCGACGATCCGCCAGCGGCGCAGCGGTGCCACCGGGGTGAGGGCGCTCCAGTGCGGTTCGGTGAGCGCGGCGAGGGCCAGGGAGAAGGTCGGGTACGCGCGTTCCGGGTCGCCGCTCGCGGCGGCGCACCGGGCGGGTGCCGTCGGCTCGACCTCCTGGGCGGCGGTGAGCAGGACGAGGTCCCGTTCGAAGGGGGTGAGGCCGAAGCAGGCGACGAGCGTGTCCAGCGGTCCCGGCGGGGGCGGTGCGGACGCGGTGTCCGGCTGCGCCGCCGGCGGGGGCGGGCCGCCGGCCGGGCCGCGGGAGGCGTGCGCGTCGACCCGGGCCAGGACCCGGCGGATCTCCGCGAGCAGCGCCGACCCGTGGCCGGCCCCGTCCTGCGGTGCGGTTCCGTGCTCCGCCCCGGTCTCGTGCGTCGTGCTCATGTCCTCACCTGCCCCGGCCGTCGTGCCCGTCGGTCTCACCGGTCCTCGTGGCCGTCCCGGCCGCTGCCGCCGTGGTCGTCCTTGTCGCCCTGGGTGTCGTCGCCGTCCTCGGTGGTGCCCTTCTTGTCGCTGCCGCCGTCGAGCCGGCCGGCCGCGTCACCGTCTCGTGCGGCCCCGCCGCCCACGGCGGGCTTGCGGGGGGAGCGGCGCGCCCGCGCGGGCGCCTTGGCGGCGGCCTTCGCGGCGGCCTTCGCGGCGGTCTTCGCGGTGGTCTTCGCGGTGGTCTTCGCGGTGGTCTTCGCGGTGGTCCTGGCAGCGCCCTGCGCGCCGGACTTCCCGGCGGCCCGCGCGGGCGGACTCGCCCCCGGCGCGGCGGCGCCCCGCGCGGGCGGACCCGCGGGGGTCGCCGCCGGAGCCCCCGGGGCCCCGCCCCCTCCGGGAGGGACCGGAGCCCCGGGCGCGCCGAACGGCAGCACCCGTACGTCGTGCCGCTCCACGGGCTTGCGCGGCACCGGTGTCCCGCGGCCGTCGATGAGGATCAGGGACGCCTGGTAGACGACCGACAGGGAGTACGGCGTCTGGTGGAGCATCCCCCACAGCTTCGACGTCTCGTCGATGTCCATGACCGTCGGTGTGAACCGCACCCGCTGCGCGGCCCCGGCGAGGTCGCTCCCCGTCAGGTACGGCCGTCGCCCGGCCCGTTCGATGACGTCCGCGGGCAGGACCGGTGTCTCGTGCAGGGTCCGGACCACCGAGCCGATCAGCCGCTGCCCGACGAGTTCCGTCTCGTCGCCGTAGGCGCTGATCAGGTAGTGCAGGTCGAGCGCGGCGGCGGGGCGCCGCACCAGGGTGCCGTCGGCGGCCCGGGTGGGCAGGTCGGCGCCGCGCATCGCCGTGTTGGGCGTGACCTGGTACAGGAACACGTTGAGGGTCGGCTGGTCCGGCGGCCCGGCCGGCGGCTTGCGCGGTTCCACCTTCACGGCCGCGCCGAACTCCGGCCCCACGTTCGACTCGATGAGCAGGGCGAGGGCCTGGGTGACGTGGGCGATGGCGAGTGCGTTGCTCATGGCGTCGGTTCCCCGGTTCCTGTCGTCCCGCCGGTGTCGGCTGTGCGCCTCACTCGCGCCCCCGGCCCAGGTAGTCGGCCAGGCTCACGGTCGCGGCGGGACGCCGTGCCGGGGCGCGCCGTGCGGGGCCGCCGCCCGGCGGCGGCCCCGCCGTCACCTCCAGACGTCCGATCTGCACCCGCACCACCTGCTCGGGCGCCCGCCCGGCCCGCCGGGCGGCGGCCTGCCGTACGGCGCCCCGGGCGGCGGCCGTGTCGGCGGCCCGCGGGTGCGGGGCGGCGGCCGGGGCGGCGGGTGCCGCACCCGGGGGGCGGGGGGCGGAGGCCGCGGCCGGGGTCGCGGTGCGCTCCGCCGGGCGCCCCGCCGGGCGACGCCCGGGGTCCGGTGCCGGCCGGCGGGCGGGCGGCGGCGGTGCCACGGGCCGCGGCAGGGGCGGGGCGGGCACGGGCGGGGCGGGTGGCGGCGGCTTCGCGGGCGCCGGTTCGGCGCGTACGACGGTCCGCTCCCGCTCGGTCAGGAGGCGCGCCGGACCGGCGGCGGGGACCGGGCGGGCCGGGCCGTCGCCGCGGGGCTCGGCCGGGGAGGTCGTGGCGGGCCACACGGGGGCCGCGTCCTCCTCGGTGCCGCGGGCCCGTACCGCCTCGACCCGTTCGAACGGGCCGGGCAGCCGGGGCCGTACCCGCGCCGCCCGCGGAAGGGAACCCGGGGCCGGCGCGTGCCGGGCGATCAGGCGGTCCAGGAAGTCGCCGCCCTGGGGGGTCGAGACGTCAGTCATCCGCGCACAGCTCCAGGTAGTAGCGGCGGCGCAGCGGGCTGAGCGCCAGGATCTCCGGTTCGCTCCAGCCGTAGGCGGTGGCGAGCAGGTGGACGTCGAGGAGCAGGTCGCGTGCCCAGGCGTCCAGTTCGGTCCACAGGTAGGAGGCGATGTCGAGTTCGGCCCGGGTGGTCCGCCCGCACTCGGGGCAGGCCACGGTGAGCGTCACATCGGCGCCCGGGTCGGCCGCCTCGGCGGCCTCGGCGATCCGGCGCTGCACGGCCGCGGGCAGTTCGGCGGCGGTGACCGCCCGCCCGTCGTGCTCGGCCGTGACGAGGCAGCGGGCGAGCAGCGCCGCGCGGGGGTCCGGGGTGCGGGCCGCCGCCGTGAGGTCGGCGACGGCGGGCAGCCGGAACTCGGCCCGCCAGCCGCCGTGCTCGACCCGTACGACCGGATCGGGGCGCTCGCCCAGGGTGCGGGCGAACTCCCCGGCGTCCAGCTCGAACTCCAGGTCCGCGCCGCACCGCGCGCAGTCAAGACGGACCTGCATGCGCTCCCCGAACAGGGTCCGGCGCAGCGTGAACAGGTCCGCCTCCCGTTCGCCGACCGGCAGCCCGGGGAGCGCCCGGTCGTCGAGGTCGGGGCGCGCGGTGCGGTGCAGCAGCAGTGCGCGCCCCGCGGGCGGTGCCGCGAGTCCCGCCTCCCAGGCGGCCAGCAGCCCGGCCGCCCCGGTGATCGCCATGGCCATCTCCTCCGGTCCGCTCAGGCCGGGTCGAGGAACGACGGCTCCTGGGGCTCGGGCACCTCGTAGTCCCGCTCCCAGCCCTCGCACTCCAGCTTCAGCGACTGGATGGCCACCGCGTTGGCGTTGGCGTCGAGCTCACCGAGCACCTGGTACTCGCTGGGCCAGGTGCGGTACAGCTTGTGCGAGACCGCGACCTGGCCGGCCTCGTTGAGGACCTGGATGACGATGTCCTTGCGGAAGTCGGCGAGCGAGACCTCGGAGCCGAGGCCGGCGCCGACCTGCCAGACCTTGTTGGCCCAGCGGTCGAACTCCGGGTCGTGGGTGACGCCGCGCTCCAGGGTGATGCCCTCGAACTCGGAGCGGCCCGGCGACTTGCGCGGGGAGGAGGGGTCGCCGCCGTGGCGGTGCTTGACGACCTCGGTGGTCCGCTTCAGCGGGGAGATCTTGCTGATGCCGGCGACCGTGCGGCCGTCCCACAGGACGAGGAACTTGAAGTTCTTGTACGGGTCGAACCGGTGGGCGTTGACCGTGAACTCAGCCATGGAAAACAGTCCTCGGATTCCTCGCGGGCGCTCGTCAGAGCGCGAACTGCCCGGACGTCTGCCGGATCCGGACGATCACGAACTCGGCCGGGCGCACCGGCGCGATGCCCACCAGCACGTTGACCACGCCGTTCGCGACGTCCTCGGCGGTCGTCGTCTCGTGGTCGCACTTGACGAAGTACGCCTCGCGCGGGGTGGTGCCCTTGAAGGCGCCCTGGCGGAAGAGGGTGTGCAGGTAGGAGGAGGCGGACAGCCGGATCTGCTGCCACAGGCTCTCGTCGTTGGGTTCGAACACCACCCACTGGAGCCCGCGGTGCAGGCTCTCCTCGACGTGCAGCGCGAGCCGCCGCACCGGCACGTACTTCCACTCGCTGTCGAGCGCGTCGGCGCCCTCCAGGGTGCGCGCGCCCCACACCAGCGGGCCGGTCACCGGGAAGGTGCGCAGGCAGTTGACGCCGAGCGGGGCGAGCAGACCGGTCTCGCGGTCGGTGAGGTCGACGGTGAGCGAGTGCACGCCCGCGAGCCGGGCCCCGGTGCCCGCGGGTGCCTTCCACACGCCGCGCTCGGCGTCGGTGCGGGCGATGACGCCGGCGATCGCGCCGGACGGCGGGAAGGCGCGCAGCCGGCCGGTGAGCGGGTCGGTGAGCCACAGGTGCGGGAAGTACAGGGCGGCGTGGTCGCCACGCACCGCGTCGAAGGCGGCGGCACCGGCGCGGGCGGTGTCGGCGCTGACCCAGCCGGCGGGCGCGTCGACGAGCAGGAAGATCCGCCGTTCGGCGCACAGCCGCTGGGCGGCCGAGACGACGGTGAGCATGTCCTCGGTCCTGTCGTACCCGGCGATCTCGGGCAGTGCCAGGAGGTTGACGTCGGCGACGCCGCGCAGTGCCTGGATCCCGGTCCTGTCGGCCTCGGAGCCGATCAGGTCGCGGGGCCCGGGGGGCGCGCCGTCCTCGCCGCCCGCGAGCGGGAACACCGGCGGGTTGACGGAGGCCTCCAGGCCGAGGTCGTTGGCGCACTCGCCGAGGAAGCGGACGACGTCGTCGGGGTCCGTGGACCCGGCGACGACCTGGAGCCGCCGGCCGAACGCGGTGACTTCCGCGCCCGCGAAGGCGTGCTTGCCGGGCGCGTCGGGCAGGGCGCGCAGTTTGCGCTCCAGGAGCAGCGCCAACTCGGCGACGGTGGTGGGGGCGGGGCCGTCCCGGTCGGGGTCGTGGAGCGTGAACTCCCGTTCCACGCCGCCGATCTTCACCGTGAGCCCGACGGCCAGGTGGGGCAGTTCGCGCCCGAACGGCCTGGAGACGGTGCCGGAGGGGTCGGGGCGGCCCTCGCCGACGGCCTCGACCCGGATCAGCCGGGAGGCCGCGTTGATCACGGTCGGCGCGTGGCGGCCGTGCCGGGCGTCCATGGACAGCCCGGTGAAGCTCTCCCGGGTGTCGCCCCTGGCGTCGTGGACGCGCAGGTTGAAGGTGTCGTCGGGGTGGGGCGTGTCGTGGTCGACGGCGATGCGCAGTCCGTTGCCCCAGACTCCGGGTTCCTTGGCGTGGACCTCCAGGACACGGCTCTCGCTGTGTCCGCCGGTGGACTCCAGGGCGGTGCAGGCGGCCCTGCCGCTGCCGGCCGCGGCGACCCGGACGATCACGGCGACGCCGCCGCCGTTGCCGAAGAACTGGTGCACCGCGTGCGCGACGGCGCTTCGCGAGCCGAGCCCGCCGAAGCGGCGTTCGAAGTCGGTGAAGCCGGTGACGCGCACCGGTTCGTTCAGCGGGCCGCGCCGGGTGTGCCCGACGAAGGCCGTCACGGACGTGGTCACGGCGGAGATGGTGCGGGTGCTGCTGGGAAGCTCTTCGACATGGACGCCGGGATACGTCGGCCTGGCGGCGCTGCGTGCGTTCGTCGGCATTCCCCCTCCAATCCCTGGTCGGGCACCGGTCGTGGGCACCAAGAGACGGCGGAAGGGGAGGCCGGTGCGCACGGACGTCGGCGGGCAGGGACGGACAGCCCCCATCGGCGGCACCGCATCAGCTTCCCCCGTCAGTGCCCCCGGGCGAACGGCCGTCCGGGTCAGGCAGCGCGCTTATGACTCCTGATGCTCAAATGCCCCATATACGTTGGCGGCCAGCAAGCCGGAGCAGCAAGACGGGTTCGCGCCAGCGGTGGAGGAGGTTCCATGGAGGGGGCCGCGCACGACCCGCACACAACGTGCGCGGGACGCGACGGCGGCTTCACACTCTTCGCACAGGCGACGGTGCAGCAGAATGGGGGGCATGTCCCGACGCAGCGCGCCTTCCCGGCGCCACACCGCCCCAACCCCCGTCGGCCGGACCCCGTGCCCGTGCGGCCTCGCACAGACCTACGACGCGTGCTGTGGCCGATTCCACCGGGGTACGGAGTCCGCACCGACCGCGGAACGGCTGATGCGTTCGCGCTACAGCGCCTTCGTGCGGCGGGACGAGGCGTATCTGCTGCGCACCTGGCACCCCCGGACCCGCCCGCCGGGTGTCGACTTCGACCCGGGGATGCGGTGGACCGGCCTGGAGATCCTGGACACCGCCGACGGCACCGCGTTCCACACCACCGGCACGGTGACCTTCCGGGCCTCCTTCCGGGGCGGCGCGCTGCACGAGCGCAGCCGCTTCGAGCGGGTCGGCGGGGCGTGGGTGTACGTGGACGGGGACTTCCTCGACGACTGAGGGGCCGGCGGCCGGGCCACCGCGCTACGGGGCTACGGGGCTACGGGGCTACGTGGCTACGGGGCTACGGGGCTACTGGGCTACGGGGCTACGGGGCGAGGATGTCCAGCTCCTGGAGCGCCCCCACGGTGATCTCCCGGGTCAGCTCCTCCGCGCGGTCCGCGTCCCGGGCGCGCACCGCCTCCGCGACCCGGACGTGCAGGGTGACGGCGGCCGGGTCGGGGTCCTCGAACATGACGTCGTGCTGGGTGCGGCCGGTCAGCACCTCGGCGACGACGTCGCCGAGCCGGGCGAACATCTCGTTGCCCGAGGCGGTGAGGATCACCCGGTGGAAGGCGACGTCGTGGCGGAGGTAGCCCTCCAGCTGGTGACCGCGCGAGTGCGCGACCATGCCGAGGGCGCACTCGGTCAGCTCCGCGCACTGCTCGGCGGTGGCGTGCTGCGCGGTCAGCCGCGCGGCCAGCGGCTCGATGGCGGAGCGCAGCACGGTGAGGGAGCGCAGCTGGTGCGGCCGGTCGGCACCGGCCAGCCGCCAGCGGATGACCTGTGGGTCGTACACGTTCCACTCGGCCTTGGGGCGGACCGTGACGCCCACCCGGCGGCGGGACTCGACGAGGTGCATCGACTCCAGGACGCGCACCGCCTCGCGCATCACGGAGCGTGACACATCGAAGCGCTGCGCCAGTTCGTCGGTGCGCAGCACGCTGCCCGGGGGGTACTCGCCCGCGGTGATCTCGGGGCCGAGGGTGTCCAGTACATGGCCGTGCAGCCCCCGGCCCGGTGTGCTCATGCACACAGAGTACGGCGAGGATCACGCCCCCAAAAAGTCAGACTTATTCATCACACACTCTTGAATTCGTCGTACCTAATGGGTTTCAGTTAGCCGAACATCACCGTGTCGACGAAGACAGCGAGGCAGCGATGAAGACCCCCCACGTCGTCGTGGTCATGGGCGTCGCGGGCACCGGCAAGACCACCATCGGTCCCCTGCTCGCCGCCCGGCTCGGCGTCCCCTACGCCGAGGGCGACGACTTCCACCCCCAGGCCAACATCGCCAAGATGACGGCCGGGACCCCGCTCACCGACGAGGACCGCCTCCCCTGGCTCGACGCCATCGGCGCCTGGGCGGACGGCCGGGCGGGGCTCGGCGGGGTGGTCAGCTGCTCGGCGCTGAAGCGGTCGTACCGGGACCGGCTGCGGGCCGCCGCCCCGGGGCTGGTCTTCGTGCACCTCACCGGCGACCGCGCGCTCATCGAGGACCGGATGTCGCACCGGCAGGGTCACTTCATGCCCACCGCGCTGCTCGACTCCCAGTTCGCCACCCTCGAACCGCTCCAGGCGGACGAGGCGGGCGTCCCGGTGGACGTCTCGGGCGGCCCGGAGGACATCGCCCGCCGCGCGGCACAGGCGCTCGAACAGCTCCCCGGCCCGCCCGCCGCGCGGTGACCCCTGTTGTTAACCCCCCTGGCCCGGCCCGTCCGGGCGCCCCCTCCCCCATCCCCGTACCTGCAAGGGAACACCCGTGACCAGACTCAGCGTCGAGATGCTGGCAGCGGACACCGCCGAGCCCATCACCTCGGCCGGCCACGCCCAGCTGGGCATCGCCGTGCTGGCGGGCATCGCCGTCATCGTCCTGCTCATCACCAAGTTCAAGCTGCACGCCTTCCTGGCGCTGACCATCGGGTCACTGGCGCTCGGCGCGTTCGCCGGGGCGCCCCTCGACAAGGCCATCGCCAGCTTCACCACCGGACTCGGCTCCACGGTGGCGGGCGTCGGCGTGCTGATCGCGCTCGGCGCGATCCTCGGGAAGATGCTCGCCGACTCCGGCGGCGCGGACCAGGTCGTCGACACCATCCTGGCCAGGGCGGGCGGACGGACGATGCCCTGGGCGATGGTGCTGATCGCCTCCGTGATCGGGCTTCCCCTGTTCTTCGAGGTCGGCGTCGTCCTGCTGATCCCCGTGGTGCTGATGGTCGCCAAGCGCGGCAACTACTCCCTGATGCGGATCGGCATCCCCGCGCTCGCCGGTCTGTCCGTGATGCACGGCCTGGTGCCGCCGCACCCCGGCCCGCTCGTCGCGATCGACGCCGTGGGCGCCAACCTCGGGGTGACGCTGGCCCTCGGCGTCCTGATCGCCATCCCGACCGTGATCGTCGCCGGCCCGGTGTTCGCCCGGTTCGCGGCCCGCTGGGTCGACGTCCCGGCCCCCGACCGGATGATCCCGCAGCGCGCCTCCGACGAGCTGGACAGGCGCCCCGGCTTCGGCGCCACCCTGGCCACCATCCTGCTGCCGGTCGTGCTGATGCTCGCCAAGGCGCTGGTGGACATCGTCGTCGACGACCCCGCATCCACCGCGCAGCGCGTCTTCGACGTGATCGGCTCCCCGCTGATCGCCCTGCTCGCGGCCGTCCTGCTCGGCATCTTCACGCTGGCCCGGCCCGCCGGGTTCGCCAAGGAGCGGGTCCAGGCGATGGTCGAGAAGGGCCTCGCGCCCATCGCCGGCATCCTGCTGATCGTCGGAGCGGGCGGCGGCTTCAAGCAGACGCTCATCGACTGCGGTGTCGGCCAGATGGTCCTCGACATATCGGAGGACTGGTCGATCCCGGCGCTGCTGCTGGCCTGGCTGATCGCCGTGGCGATCCGGCTCGCGACCGGCTCCGCGACCGTGGCGACCGTCTCCGCGGCGGGCCTCGTCGCCCCGCTGGCCGCCGACATGTCGACCACCCACGCCGCGCTCCTCGTCCTCGCCATCGGCGCCGGCTCGCTCTTCTTCAGCCATGTCAACGATGCCGGGTTCTGGCTGGTCAAGGAGTACTTCGGGCTGAACGTCGGCCAGACGGTCAAGACCTGGTCGGTGATGGAGACGATCATCTCGGTGGTCGCGGGGGCGCTGGTGCTCCTGCTGTCGCTGGTCATCTAGCCGTACGCCGCCCGGCCGCGACGGAAGAAGGGCCCGCCCCCGCACGGGGGTGGGCCCTTCTGCGGCCGCCTGCTACGACTCGTCCGCCGCCCTGTCCAGCCGGAACGCCTCGTTGCCGAGGCCGATGCGGGCGTGGGTGCCGGGGGCCCGGGAGCGCAGCACCAGGCCGAGGACGGCGCCGGCGAGGGCCGCCGCGGCGATGACGCCGGGCAGCACCCAGCTCAGCGCCGACCCCGGGCCGGAGCCCACCAGCACGTCGAAGTCCTTCACGGTGTAGCCGGCGATGACAAGGAGGGCCAGTCCCGCCAGCGTGGAGGTGACCAGCCGCCAGGCCTGCGCTCCCGCGGCGCCCCGGCGGGCGAAGAACACCACGACGGACAGGGAGGCGGTGGCCATCAGCAGGATCACGCCGAGGGCGCCGACGTTGCCGCCCCAGGTGAACAGGTGCAGCACCGGTGCGGTGGGGTCCCCGGCCGGCTTGTCGTCGGCGGCCGCGAAGGCGATGACGACCAGCGCCGAGATCACCGTCTGCAGCAGCGAGCCGGTGCCGGGCGCCCCGCTCGCGCCGGTGGTCCGGCCGAAGGCGCGCGGCAGCAGGCCCTCGCGGCCCATGGCGAAGGCGTAGCGGGCGACGACGTTGTGGAAGCTGAGCAGCGCGGCGAACATGCCGGTCACGAACAGGACGTGCAGGACGTCGGTGAAGGTGCCGCCGAGGCGGGACTCGGTGAGGAAGAACAGCAGTCCGGCGCTCTGCTCGCGCGCGGTGCCGACGACGTGGCCGGGGCCGGTGGCGACCGTGATGGCCCAGGAGCTGAGGGCGAAGAAGACGGCGACGAAGCCGACGGCGAGGAACATCACGCGGGGCACGAGGATGTGCGGCCGGCTGGTCTCCTCGGCGTACACGGGGGCCTGCTCGAAGCCGGTGAAGGCGGCGATGCAGAAGCACAGGGCGGTGCCGACCCCGGCTCCGGTGAGGGTGCCGGGGTCGAACGCGGCGAGGGACAGGCCCTGCGGGCCGGGGTCGGACACGGCGGCGATGTCGAAGACGACGACGAGCGCCAGCTCGATCAGCAGGAGCACGCCGAGCACGCGCGCGTTGACGTCGATCTTCAGCCAGCCGAGCGCGCCGACGACGGCGACGGCGGTGAGCGCCGGTATCCACCAGGCGATCTCGACCTCGGCGTAGGTGGCGAGGAGCCCGGCGACCTCGAAGCCGAAGATGCCGTAGATGCCGACCTGGAGGGCGCTGTAGGCGGCCAGGGCGACGAAGGACGCGCTCGCTCCGGCGGTGCCGCCGAGGCCGCGGGAGATGTACGCGTAGAAGGCGCCGGCGTTGTGGACGTGCCGGCTCATCTCGGCGTAGCCGATGCCGAAGAGGACCAGGACCACGCCGAGGATGACGAAGAGGAGCGGCTGGCCGACGATGCCCATCACCGCGAATGTGGTGGGCATGACACCGGCCACCACCATGATCGGGCCCGTCGCCGCGAGCACGGACAGCAGCAGGCCGCTCGTGCCGAGGCGGTCGGCGCGCAGGGCGCGCTCCTCGCCCTTGAAGGTGCTGATGCCGTCGGCGCCGGGGGCGCCGCCCGCGCCGGTGCTCGTACTCGTATCCGAACTGCCCGTCGTCATCGGGGGACCGTCCTTGTGTCGGGGGTGAGCGGGTGGGGGCTGTCGTGGACCTGCGGACCTGCGGACCTGCGGACCTGCGGACCCGCGGACCGGTGCGGCGGCGTGCGGAGGGCGGTGCGGGTCACCCCGTGCCGAGCGCCCGGTCGCGGGCCGCGCGGAAGGCGGCCAGCGGGTCCCGGTCCGGGTAGGACCAGGGCTCGGGGGTGGCGTGCTCGCCGATGCGGTGGAACAGCGCGGCGGCCTCGGCGCCCCGCCCCTCGCAGCACTTGGCGTGCGCGAGGAAGTTCAGGTCGACCAGGCGGCGGGGGTGGCCGTCGTGTTCCCATTCCAGCCACCAGTCGAAGGCGGCCTTCATCACCTGCCGGGCCCGGCGGCCGACCCAGTGTCCGGAGGCGGCGGGGTCGGCGGGCTCGAAGCCGTGCGCGGCGAGCACCCGGTAGCGCTCCGCGTGCGCGACCACGGGCAGGATCGCCAGCGGCGAGTCCGCGGGCGCCTGCTCGGCGGCCCAGGCGGCGAAGTCGTACACCTCGTGCAGCGGGTCCGGGCCCGCGTCGGCGCGGCGCTCGGCGAGCCGGGCGACCATCAGGTGGTGGGCGTGGTGGTGGTCGGCGTACCGCGCGCGCACCTGCTCGAAGGTCCGTACGACGTCGTCCTGGCTGCCGAGGTGCCGCTCCAGGAGCAGCAGGCCGAGCCAGGGGGTGGGGTCGCCGGGCGTCCGGGCGGCGACGGCCCGGCAGGCCTCGCGGACCCGGTCGGGTTTCTCCTTGCCGCGCAGCGCCCGCCAGACCCGGGCGAGGGCGAGCAGGACGCCGGCGTCGACGGAGTCGGGTTCGGCGAGCAGCCATTCGCGGGTCCAGGCGGCGCTGTACGGCTCCCGGGCGAGGACAACGGCGCGGTGGCCGCGCAGGTCCCAGTCGTCACCCGTGCGGGCGAGCAGGGAGCGGGCCGCCTGCCAGCGCCCCTGCGCGAGGGCGGTGCGGGAGGCGGTGAGCTCGGTGTCGTCGAGTGCCGGGTCGAGGCCCCGGTCCGCCTTGCCCGGAGCCCTCGACTGCCCCAGGGCGGGGAGGGAGCCCCAGCGGCCGCGGCCGAGGGGAGGCGGGGGCGGGGACACCTCGGACGTTCCTCGGAATCTCTGAGCTGACTCGGGACGATGTGCTCTGCCATCGGTTGATCACGCACAGCAAACCCCCAGCCACGGCTCTCCGTCAAGCGCCGCTGGTACATGACACGCGTCAACGCCGTTCACACCGGCGGGACTTGCGCGGACGGGCGGATGAGCCCCGGGACCGCCCCGCATACGTGTGTGACGTGCGTCATAGCGCTGCCTCGCCGCACCGCTCAGCATGGCCGGAAGCACCCCGTTTGCCCGGCCTCCGCCGAATGATCACCCAGGGAGCAGCTTGTCCACGATGGTTCTGGTGCTCGCCCTGAGCGCCGCCTGCTGCCTGGGCTTCGGCTTCGTGCTCCAGCAGAACGCGGCACAGCGCGCGCCCCTCTCCGACTTCCTCTCGCCCCGGCTGCTGCTGGACCTGATGAAGGTGCCGAGCTGGCTCGGCGGCATCGGCCTGATGGCCGTGGGCATGGCCCTCGGCGCCATGGCGCTCGGCCAGGGCCAGATCTCCCTCGTGGAGCCGCTGCTCGCCACCAACCTGCTCTTCGCCCTCGTCCTGTCCCGGCACCGCACCCGGCAGCCGCTGGGCCGCCAGGGCTGGCTGGGCCTGGCGCTGTTGGGCGGCGGCGTGGCCGCGTTCCTGATGGCCGGTGAGCCGCGCGGCGGGCACACGGTCCCCGATCCCGCGCGGCACTGGCTGATCATCGGCGTGATGGTGGGCGCGGCGCTGCTGCTCACCGGGTACGCGCGACGGCTGCGCCGGGGGGCCGCCCCCGTGCTGCTGGCGGTGGCGGCGGGGCTGCTGTACGGCGTGCAGGACGCGCTGACCCGGGAGAGCGGGCAGCGGTTCGAGGCCGGCGGCCTGTCCGGGCTGCTGACCGGCTGGCAGCCGTACGCCGTGCTGCTGCTCGGCGTGACCGCGCTGGTGCTGGTGCAGAGCGCCTTCGAGACCGCGCCGCTGCGCATGTCGCTGCCCGCGCTGACCGCGGCCCAGCCGCTGGCGGGCATCGCCTGCGGCGTCGGCTTCCTCGGCGACCGGCTGCACACCGGCCCGGCGGCGCTGGCCGGGCAGGCGACGGGTCTCGCGGCCGTGGTGGGCGGCATCCTGCTGCTCGGCATGCACCCGGCGCTCCCGCAGGGCACCCCCGCCGCGGCCCGGGTCCGCGCGCTGCAACCCGGCTGAGCACCCGCCCGGCCACCGGCCGGCCGCACCACCCGGAGTGACCCGGGACGACCGGCACACACCCCAGGCCGCGCGGGCGAGGCCCGGGACGACAGCGGCCAGGCCCGGGGCGGCGTGGGCGCGGCCCGGGCTGCTTGGATGGGGTCATGAGCGCTGCGGACGAGATCCTGGACATCGTCGACGAGGACGACCGCGTCATCGGGCAGTGCCCGCGCGGCGAGGTGTACGCGAAGGGCCTGCGGCACCGCTGCGTGTTCGTCCTGGTGCGCGACGCCGGCGGCCGGATCTTCGTCCACCGCCGCACCCCCACCAAGCTGGTCTTCCCGTCCCTGTACGACATGTTCGTCGGTGGAGTGGTGGGCGCGGGCGAGACGTACGACGCCGCCGCGCTGCGCGAGGCCGAGGAGGAGCTGGGCGTGAGCGGCCTGCCGCGCCCGCGGTTCCTGTTCACGTTCCTCTACGACAACGGCTCCGGCGGCTCCTGGTGGTCGGCGGTCTACGAGGTCCGCTGCGAGCTGCCGGTCCGCCCGCAGGAGGAGGAGGTCGCCTGGCACGCCTTCCTGCCGGAGGCGGAGCTCGAGCGGCGGCTGCCGCAGTGGGAGTGGGTCCCGGACGGCCTGGCGGCGTACGAGCGCCTGCGGGAGCGGCGCCACCCCGCCTGACCTGCCCCGCCAGGCCCGTCCCGGTAGTGTCGTACGGGTGATCGAAGTCCTGCGGAACGTCCGTCTGTGGTTCACCCCCGCCCGGGTCCGGGACGAGGGCGGCACCCCGGACTACCGGTTCTCGCTGGCGAACGAGCGCACCTTCCTGGCCTGGCTGCGCACCGCCCTGGCCCTGATCGGCGGCGGTTTCGCGGTGGACCAGTTCCTGCCGGACCTGCGCTGGGGCTGGCGGGCCGGCCTGGCACTGGCGCTGCTGGCGGCCGGCGTGCTGTGCTCGCTGCGTGCCGTCAACCACTGGATCCGCTGCGAGCGGGCCATGCGCCGCGGCGAGGACCTGCCGGTGTCGCGGTTCCCGGCCCTGCTGAGCCTGGTCGTCGCGCTGGTGGCGGTGGCGATGGTCGTCGTGGTGCTGTTCGGGTGGGAGGGGTGAGCGGGGCCGCCTGCGGGGAGCGGGACCCGGGCCTGCAGCCGGAGCGGACCCGGCTCGCCTGGCGGCGTACGACCCTCTCGGTCACCGTCGCCGCCGTGCTCGGCGTGCGGACCTCGCTGCACGAGGGCCCGTCCGCCGCGGGCGTCGTCGCCTGCGCGCTGTGCTCCGCGCTCTGGCTGGGCTTCCTGCTGCTCGCCCACCGCCGCATCCGCGCCCTCGCCACGGCGGCCCGCCCGGCCGCGCTGCCCCCGCGCCACGCCACGGCGGTGGCGCTGTGCACGGTGGCCCTGGCGGGGTGCGCGGCGGCCCTGGTCCTGTGAGGCCGGGGCGGCGGACCGTCCTCCTGCGGGGTACCCGGACCTGGTGCACCCTGTGGCCAGGAATGCCCCGTTCCTCCTCCCGGAGGACACCACTTCTCCCCTGGGCACCACCGCCCTCATGGTCACGTCACGCAGGAAGTGAGCACCCATGACGACCCCCCACCAGGAACACGCCGCCCACGCCCACACCCACGGCCCGGACTGCGGGCACACCCGGGTCCCGCACGGCGACCACGTCGACTACGCGCACAACGGCCATCTGCACCGCGAGCACGGCGGCCACTGGGACGAGTGCGAGGCCGACGGGCACACCACCCATCCGGACCACGCGCACCGGCACGGCGAGGACTGCGGCCACGCCACGGTGCTGCACGGCGACCACATCGACTACCTCCACGACGGCCACCGGCACGCCGAGCACGAGGGCCACTGGGACGACCACTGACCACCGCCCGGCGCGACGCGTGACGGCTCCCCGTTTCCCGCGGGGAGCCGTCGGCCTATGGTGGCTCTGATCACGTTCGCTCCGCCCACTGGACGGCATACCGACCGGTCGGCATCATGAGTCGGGACCCCTTCACCCGTCCGTAGGAGCGACGATGAGTCCCGACCACCCGCCAGGCCTCGATCCCGACCGGCTGCGCGCCCTGCTCGACCGTGAGCGCCCCGGTCTCGTGCAGGGCCCCCTGACCGGCCGGCTGATCGAGGGCGGACGGTCGAACCTCACCTACGCCGTCACGGACGGCACCTCCCGGTGGGTCGTACGCCGCCCCCCGCTCGGCCACGTCCTGGCCACCGCGCACGACATGAGGCGCGAGCACCGGGTGATCAGCGCCCTGCACCCGACGAACGTGCCGGTGCCCCGCCCGGTCCTGCTCTGCGAGGACGAGGAGGTGCTCGGGGCGCCCTTCTACGTCATGGACTTCGTCGACGGCACCCCGTACCGCACCGCCGGCCAGCTCGCCCCGCTGGGCCCGGAGCGCACCCGCGCGGTGGCGCTGGGCCTGGTGGACACCCTCGTGGAGCTGCACGCCGTCGACCCCGCCGAGGTGGGGCTCGGCGACTTCGGCCGGCCCGAGGGCTTCCTGGACCGCCAGCTGCGCCGCTGGGGCAAGCAGCTCGACGCCTCCCGCAACCGCGAGCTCGCCGGGATCGACGAGCTGCACGCCGCGCTCGGCCGCGACCTGCCGCCCTCCCCCGCCCCGGCCGTGGTGCACGGCGACTACCGGCTGGACAACGTTCTCATCGGGGACGACGACCGGATCAGGGCGGTCCTGGACTGGGAGATGTCGACGCTCGGCGACCCGCTGACCGACCTGGGCCTGCTGGTGATGTACAGCATGCCGCTGGGCATGCCCGACTCCCCGGTCTCCACCACCGCGGAGGCCCCCGGCCACCCGGCCCCCGCCGAGCTGGTCGAGCGCTACGCCGCCCGCTCGGGGCGCGATGTCTCGCACGTCTCCTGGTACACGGCGTTCGCCTGGTTCAAGCTCGCCGTGATCCTGGAGGGCATCCACTACCGCTACACGCTGGGCCAGACGGTCGGGCGCGGCTTCGACCGCATCGGCGACCTGGTGCCGGTCTTCATCCGGCACGGTCTGACCACTCTCCAGGAAGGCTGACGGACATGGACTTCGCGTTCGACGCGCGCACCGAGGAACTGCGCGCCAGGCTGCTGGCCTTCATGGACGAGTACGTCCACCCCGCGGAGGCGGTCGCCCACGAGCAGCGGCAGCGGCTCGCCTCGCCGTGGGAGACGCCGGCGGTGGTGGAGGAGCTGAAGGCGGAGGCGAAGCGGCAGGGGCTGTGGAACCTGTTCCTGCCCGACGCCGAGCACGGCGCCGGCCTCACCAACCTCCAGTACGCCCCGCTCGCCGAGATCACCGGCCGCTCCCCGCAGCTCGCGCCCACCGCGACCAACTGCGCCGCCCCCGACACCGGCAACATGGAGGTGCTCGCCCAGTTCGGCGACGAGGCGCAGCGCAAGCAGTGGCTCCAGCCGCTGCTGGCGGGCGAGATCCGCTCGGCGTTCGCGATGACCGAGCCCGACGTGGCCTCCTCCGACGCCACCAACATCACCACGCACATCGAGCGGGACGGCGACGAGTACGTCATCACCGGCCGCAAGTGGTACATCTCCGGGGCGATGAACCCGGACTGCAAGATCTTCATCGTGATGGGCAAGACCGACCCGGACGGACCCGACATCCGCCGCCAGCAGTCCATGGTGCTGGTCCCCCGCGACACCCCGGGCGTCACCGTGCGCCGCGCCATGCACGTCTTCGGCTACGAGGACCACTGGCACGGCGGCCACGCCGAAGTGGTCTTCGACCGGGCGCGCGTGCCGGTGACGAACCTGATCGGCGAGGAGGGCGGCGGCTTCGCCATCGCCCAGGCCCGGCTCGGCCCCGGCCGGATCCACCACTGCATGCGGCTGATCGGCATGGCCGAGCGGGCCATCGAGCTGATGTGCCGGCGGGCCGTCTCCCGTGAGGCCTTCGGCAGGCCGCTCGCCCAGCAGGGCGTGGTCCACAACTGGATCGCCGACGCGCGTGTGACGGTCGAGCAGCTGCGGCTGCTGGTCCTGAAGACGGCCTGGCTGATGGACACCGTCGGCAACCGGGGCGCCCACACCGAGATCCAGGCCATCAAGATCGCCACGCCGCGCGCGGTGGTCGGCATCATCGACAAGGCGATCCAGCTGCACGGCGCGGGCGGGGTCAGCCAGGACTTCCCGCTGGCCGAGCTGTACGCGGGCGCCCGCACCCTCATGATCGCCGACGGCCCCGACGAGGTGCACCAGCGGTCACTGGCCCGGCGGGAGCTGAAGAAGTACGCGTGAGGCACGGGTGCGGGGCGGCTGCCAGGCGCGGCCGCCCCGCACCCCGTGCCCTGCCGCTACGGCCGCAGCGCCCGCAGCAGCAGGTCCGCCAGGTGGTCGGCGACCTGCTGCGGGGTGAGCGGGCCGTCGGGGCGGTACCAGGTGGACAGGTGGTGCACCGAGCCGAAGTGGTAGTCGACCACCAGGTCCGCCGGGGTCGCCCTGGAGAAGACGCCCGCCTCCTGGCCCTCCTCGATCAGCGCGCGGAACCGCTCGTGGTAGCGCCGCCGCTCGGCCCGCACCTGCTTGTTCTTCTCCGGGCTGAGATGGTGCATGGAGCGGAAGAAGATGGACGCGTCGTCCAGGTTGTCGATCGTGGTGACCACGACGTCCGCCGCCGCGTCCCGCACCCGCTTCTCCACCGGCTCGTCGGCGCCGGCGAAGGTGTCCAGACGCTCCTGCTGGAGGCGGAGCACCCGCGCGTACACCTCGTGCAGCAGATCGTCCTTGGAGCCGAAGTAGTGGTACAGCGCCCCCTTGGTGACGCCGGCCGCCTCGACGATCTCCTGCACCGATGTGCGGTCGTACCCCTGCTCGGCGAAGAGCCGGGTGGCGGCGGCCAGCAGCCGCTGCGGCACAGGAGTCCCGTCGCCGTCCGTCGTCCTGGGCACTGCGCCACCTGCCTTTCCGTATTGCCTTACCGATTGTCCCGCGTGCGGGAACGCAGTTCCCGACGGAGGATCTTCCCACTCGCCGTCTTCGGCAAGTCCGGCAGGATCTCCACCTGCCGCGGGTACTTGTAGGCGGCCAGTCTCTCCCTGCAGTACTCCGCCAGCTCGTCCGGGTCCGTGGCGGCGTCCGGGCGGAGGCTGATGTAGGCCTTGACGGTCTCCCCGCGGTACCCGTCGGGCACCCCCACGACGGCCGCCTCGCGGACCGCCGGGTGCGTGTAGAGGACGTCCTCGACCTCGCGCGGCCACACCTTGAAGCCGGACGCGTTGATCATGTCCTTCTTGCGGTCGACGACGTACAGCCAGCCCCGCTCGTCCATGAACCCGATGTCCCCGGTGCGCAGCTCGCCCCCGGGGAACGTCTCCGCGGTGGCGTCGGGCCGCCGCCAGTAGCCCGGCACCACCTGGGGTCCCCGTACGACGATCTCGCCCTGCTCCCCGAACGGCACCTCCTCGCCCGCCTCGTCCACGATGCGCACCACCGTGTCGGGTCCGGGCACGCCCACCGCGAGCGTCCCGGAGACCGGGTCGACGGGCGCCTCCCGGTGCGGCGGCACGGAGGCGCAGGGCGCGGTGCACTCGGTGAGCCCGTAGCCGTTGCGGATGTACGGACCGAAGCCGGCCCGGAACTTCTCCACCAGGGCGGGCGGCAGCGGGGCGCCGCCGGAGGAGATCACCCGGAAGGACGCGAAGTGGTCCCGGGTGGCCTCGGGGCGCGCGGCCAGCGCCATGAAGGCGGTCGAGGGGCCGACCGTGTAGTGCGGCCGGTGCTCGGCGAACGCGTCGAGCACCACTCCCGCCTCGAACCGGTAGGCGAGCGCCAGGGTGCCCGCGCTGTTCAGGCAGGCGCCGAACTCGCAGACCATCCCCGTGATGTGGAAGAGCGGCGCCAGCGCGAAGTACACCGGTGCCGCGGGCAGCCCGAGCCCGGTCCGCTGCCGCTCGGCGTTGTGCATGATGTTGCCGTGCGTGTTGGTGGCGCCCTTGGGCGTGCCGCTGGTGCCGGAGGTGTAGCTGATCAGCGCCAGGTCGCCGGGTCCCGGCTCGCGCCCCTCGGGCGCCCGGTGCCCGGCGCGGGCCACGGCGGTCAGGTCGTCGGCGTCGGCGGCGGGCGGCAGCCGGTCGAACCCCAGCACGCGCTGGTCGCCGCGGGTCTGGAAGTCCAGCTCGCAGGCGGTGAGCGCGACGCGCACCGGCGAGTCGCGCGCCGTGTCGCGCAGGTACGCCTCCCAGGCCCGGTCGGAGCAGACCAGTGCCGCGACCTCACCGTCCCGCAGCACGTGGGCCACCTCGCCCGACTTGTACATCGGGTTCACCGGCACCACCACCGCGCCCGCCTTCCAGGCGCCGAGGACGGCGAGCACGCAGTGCGGCGAGTTCTGCAGCAGCACGGCGACCCGGTCGCCGCGCTCCAGCCCGCGGGCGGCGAGGTGCCCGGCGACCGAGTCGCTCAGCTCGTCCGCCTCGCGATAGCTCAGCCGCCCGTCGAAGTAGGCGAGGAAGGTCCGCTCCGGAGCCTCGGCCACGGCCCGCCGCAGTGCGTGCACCAGGGAGTCCGCCGGGCTGACGGGGGCCTTCTGGGCCTCGTCCAGGAGGCCGAGCCAGGGCTTGGCCGCGTAGCGGGAGCCGGTCACCGCGTCTCCTCCCACTTCCGCTGGAGGTGGTTCATGCTGCCCAGCCAGCGGTCGGGGTCGGCGGCCCGCGCCTGGTAGTACCCGGCGACCTCCGGGTGCGGCAGGATCAGGAACCGGTCCTCCTCGATCCCGGCGAACAGCGCGTCCGCGACCGCCTCCGGCTCGACGGCGGTGGGCGCCAGCACCAGGTCGCCCGCGCTGCCGCTCGCGGTCAGCATGTCGGTGCGCACGCCCTGCGGGCAGATGGCGTGCACCTTGATCCCCCGGTGCCGGTACGTCAGCGACAGCCACTCCGCGAAGGCGTAGGCGCCGTGCTTGGTGACGCTGTAGGGGGCGGCTCCGATCATGGTGAGCAGCCCGGCGGCCGACACGGTGGACACGAACCGCCCGCCGCCGCGCTCCAGCCACTCGGGGAGCAGCGCCCGCGCCGCCCGCACGTGGGCCATGACGTTCACGTCCCAGGCGAGCTCCCACACGTCCTCACCGGCCGCCTCGGAGCCACCGGAGGCGACCCCGGCGTTGGCGCAGTAGACGTCGACGGTCCCGCCGAGCGCGTCCCGTGCCTCGTCGAGGATCGCCGAGGCGTCGCCCGGCACGGCGACGCCGCCGGTCTCCTCGGCCACGGCCTTGGCCTTGCCGGCGTCGAGGTCGTTCACGACGACCCGCGCCCCCTCGGCGGCGAACCGGCGGGCCAGCGCGGCCCCGATCCCGCCACCTGCCCCGGTGACCACCACTCCGGCACCTTCTCGCACGCCACCCACCATCGGCCTCCTCCGCACCGCACAACCCGGCTCAGCCCCCGCGAGGGGACAGACTAACCAGTCGGTATGTCGAAGGGAAGGGCCGGGAACGCCGCGCGCCGGGGGCGCGGGCCCGTTCCGGCGGGCGGTCGTGCCCGCGCGCACGACCGGTCCCCAACCGCCCCCCGCCCTGCGACACTCCCTGCGGGAGCACTCCACCACCACCGGAGGTCACCGCATGAAGCTCTCCAGACGCACCCTCCTGGCCGGCACCGCGGCCCTCACCGCGACCGCGGCCCCGGCCGCCGCCGCCCCGCGGGGAACCCGCCGCGTGCGCACCGGCTTCGAACGCCTCGCCGGGGACGGCTACCGCATCCTCCGCGGCGAGCGGGTCGGCATCGTCACCAACCCCACCGGCATCACCCGGGACGCGCGCCACGTCGTCGACGTCATGCACGCCGACGACCGTGTGGACCTCGGGGCCGTCTTCGGCCCGGAGCACGGCTTCCGCGGCACCGCGCAGGCCGGCGGCTCCGAGGGCCGGTACGACGACCCGGCGACGGGCCTGCCGGTCTACGACACGTACCTGAAGAGCGGGCAGGCCCTGGCCGACGTCTTCACCGCCTCCGGCGTGGACACGGTCCTCTTCGACATCCAGGACGTCGGCGCCCGCTTCTACACGTACATCTGGACGCTGTACGACTGCATGGCGGCGGCCCGCCTCGCCGGCAAGCGCGTCGTCGTCCTGGACCGGCCGAACCCGGTCACCGGCCGCGCGGCCCTCGGCCCGGTGCTGCGCAAGGAGTTCGCCACGTTCGTCGGCCGGGAGCCGATCGCGCAGGCGCACGGGATGACGGTGGGCGAGCTGGCCCGGCTGTTCAACGGGGAGTTCCTGGCCGCTCCGGTGCCGCTGGACGTCGTACGGGTGACCGGCTGGAAGCGGTCGGCGTTCCACGACGGCACCGGGCTGCCGTGGGTGCCGCCGAGCCCGAACATGCCGACCCCGGAGACCGCGCTCGTCTACGCGGGGACGTGCCTCTTCGAGGGCACCAACCTCTCCGAGGGCCGGGGCACGACCCGCCCGTTCGAACTGCTGGGCGCTGAGGGCCTGGACGGCCGCTGGGCCGCCGCGGCGAACGAGCTCGGGCTCCCCGGCGTGCACTTCAGGGAGGCGTACTTCGCGCCCACCTTCTCCAAGTTCCAGGGGAAGACGATCGGCGGCGTCCAGGTGCACGTCCACGACCGGGCCGTGTACGACCCGGTCCGCACGGGGATCGCGCTGCTCGTGACCGCCCGGCGGGTCTGGCCGGGCTTCGCCTGGCGGCCGGACCACTGGATCGACAAGCTCACCGGCTCGACCCGGGTCCGCACGCTGATCGACGCGGGGGCGGACGTGGACGACGTGGTCGCCGACTGGCAGCCGGAGCTGGCCGCGTTCCGGGAGGTCCGCGAGGAGTACCTGCTGTACTGACGGGCCGGCGGCGGGCGCGTCGCCGGCCCGCCGCCGCCCCGGACCGGCTCAGCGGTGCGAGGTGAACTCCACGACCTGCTGGTACGTCGGCCGGTTCTGCCAGCCGATGGTGCGGTGGCCGATCCCGCCGAGGGCCCGGTGCACGATCGCGTCGGCGCACCACTGGTCGCCCGCCGCGCAGTGGGCGTCGCCGGGGTAGACCTGGGCGGCGGTCCGGCCGGCCGCCTCCTTCAGCGTGGCGGTCAGGACGTCCCGGCAGGCGGCGAGTGCGCCGCCGCCGCAGTACCGCTGCGCGAGCGGTCCGCGCACCGGCTCGCCGAGGACCGCGCGGATGTCCTTGTCGACATGGCTCCACCAGCCGTACTGGAAGGCGCTGCCCGCGTGGGCACCGGTCGGGCCGTGGGCGGCCGACGGGGGTTCGTCGACGGGCAGGGCCGCCGTGAACGCGCCGTACAGGCCGCCGCCCAGGCCCGGTTCGAACACGGCCTCCACCAGCAGCGGCCACCAGGCGTCCAGGATCCGGATCGCGTCCGCGTGGGCGTAGGTCCTCGCGGACGCCGAGGCGGCCGTCCGCTTGCCCCCGGCGGACAGCCAGGCCTGGAGCCTGCTCACGGCCGCCGAGGCCGCGGGATCGGTGACCGGTGCGCTGGTGATCACCCTCAGCAGGTTCGGCAGCACGTGCGTGGCGCGCAGATCGGCGAGGCCCGCGTCGGCCATCGCCCGCACGAGCGACGCCCGGGTCACGCCGCCCGCCCGGACCAGTTCCGCCACCCGGTCGTCGAGCAGGTCGCCGCGGTGCACCCCGCCGTTGCCCCAGGACGCGGCCGGGTAGTCGCGGGCCTGCTTGTTGTTCCAGGAGACGTAGTAGTCCTGGTCGGTGGAGTTCGGGTGCTGGGCGGGCGGGGTGCGGTCGGCGGTGTTGGTGGCCGGGTCCCAGTTCCGCCACTCGTACGCGGGCCGCGCCCACACCGGGAACTCCGCGTCGGCCCCGTCCGCGCGGACCGGGTTGTCGCCGCTGTTGTAGTACGCGGTGTGCGCGGAGTCGGCGTAGAACCAGTTGAAGGTGTAGTTGATGTGCTGAACCGCCTGCCGGAAGCTCTCGGGTCCGGTCACGTGGCCGGGGTCGTTGAGCATCTGGAAGCCGATGATCGAGTCGGCCTCGTGCAGGTAGGACGAGCGCAGGGTGGTGTAGGCGACCTTCTTGCCGCCGACGGTCGCGCGGTGGGTGACCGGGCCGTACGCGGTGCGCCAGACCCGCATGGTGTACGAGCCGGCCGCGGTGCCGTCGGCCACGGTCGGCTTCCAGGCGTTCCTGCGCTCCGCCTTCTCCATCGGGACGCAGACGCCCCGGTGCAGGTAGTGGTGGTCGTCCTGGCACAGCTCGACGGCGTAGGTGTCGACGATGTCCTGCCCGGAGGTGGTCGCGCTCCACGCGTAGTCCTGGCCGCGGCCCAGCTCGACGTAGAAGCTGAGGCCGGCGAAGGAGGCCCCGCGGGCGCTGATGCCGGGGCCCTGGATCTCCTGGAGCATCAGCAGCTGGGGCGCGAAGTAGCCGGTCTGCGGGCCGAAGACGGCGATCGGGTGGCCGCTCGCGGTGTGCTCGCCGCTCACCACCAGGGCGTTGGACATGCCGCGCCGGGCGGAGGTGGCGGCCCGCTCCGCCGCGGCGGCGGAGGTCCGGGCGGCCCGCGCTGCGGTGGCACTGCCGGTGCGGTCGTGCACCAGGGGTTCGCGGACCACCGAGCCGGCGTCGGGCAGGGCGAGGCCCTGCGGGTCGGCGGGTCGCACCGCGTACGGGAAGCTGCCGTCGTGGACGGTGAGGGCGGCCTCCGGGTCGTTGCGCATCCGGAAGGACTCCCAGACCTCGGTGCCCCTGGAGACGCCGTACCGGGACTGCGCGGCGAGCAGGGCAAGCGCGTTGTTCACCTCGCCGCCGCCCCCGGAGCCGAAGAGGGCGCCGACGACGGTGGCCAGGGCGACCAGGTCGGTGGGCGTGAAGTGCTCGATGGTGCCGGCGTTGGTGACGGAGTCCTTGTGGCCGGTGAGCACGTACTCGCCGGGGAAGGAGCGGCCGCTGTCGGCGGCGTCGATGTAGGCGTTGATGCCGTCCACGTAGGCGCGCACGTCGGCGAGGGCCTGCCGGCCGCGCTCGCCGTGGGTGGCGGCGGCCCGGTCGATCTGGGCCTGGAGGTCGGCCTCGGTGTAGGGCGCGTTGCGCCAGAACTCCTGTTCCAGGCCCTGGTTGGCGGTGGCGCCGCCCGCGAAGGGGGTCAGCTGCCCGCGCCCGACGTGCCGGAACACGTCCATCAGCCACAGCCGGTCCTCCGCCGCCGCCCAGCCGGCGCCGAACTCGGTGCCGTAGCGCGTGGTGCCGGTGATGTGCGGCACGCCCGTCTTCTTGTCGCGGACGATCGTCACGTCGGCGCGTCCCGCGGGCCGGACGGTGGAGGCGACCTGGTCGGCGGGGACCCCGAAGGACGCGTCGTTGAAGAAGGAGCCGAGGGTGGCGTCGGTGAGGTTCTGGTGGCCGGTGGCGAGGCCGGCGTAGGGGCCGAGCTGGTCGTCGGAGTGCGCCGGCCGGGTGCCGAAGGCCTGGTGGAGCAGGATCTGCGCGAGGGTGGCGTTGCCGTTCTGGCCGGGCGGCAGGATGTCGGAACACCGGCCGCCGCAGTGGTCGTTCGCCGCGGCCGCCGGGACGGCCGGTGTCCCGGGGGCCGCGGTGGCCGGGGAAAGCGGTGCCAAAAGTCCGGCAATGAGCACGCATACCGACGCGCTCTTCAGGAACCCGGGGAATGCGCGGGGAGTTCTCAGTCTGTCGAGCACGTTGCGTGGGGTGCGCCGTGGCATGGCACTCCTCCCGACGGGGTGGACCGGTCGTTACCGCCGGTATCCCCGAGTTCGAAGGTGAACATGCGTCACCTTCGGGTGCCACGGGAACCCGTCGATGGCGGCCATCGCACATCGGGTGGCCGAGGAGGGAGCCGAATCGCGTGTCGATGCGTCTATCCGGCGACGTCCGTACGACGACGCCGAAGTGACCGAAGCTCAGCTGCAGATGTGACGGAGGTGCAAGGCGATGGCCGGTTTCCGGAGTCTGGCGAGACAGGTACGCGATCCCCGGTGCGACCTGGCGCTACGGCGCTACTCGCTGCGCAAGTGCCTGGAGAGGTTCGCCCCTTACGGGCATCGGGCCACCTGGGACCACCTGTGCTCCCGGGCGGGGTTCGGTCCGGAGGACCGCTCCCCCGATCCTGCGCGGCTCGTGGCCGCGCTGGTGGAGCTGGAGGAGGCGCGGGCGGTGTGGCTCGCCTACGAGGCGGGGTTCGCCGAACGCCGCAGGAAGGAGAAGCACGACGGGCTGCGCAGGCCGGGCAGCATGGACGACTGGCACCGGATGACCTGGGGCGGCTTCGGTGTCGCCTGGTGCGACGATCCCCGGGTCCATCCCCGGGAACCGCTGGCCGACGTGCTGCGCAAGCTCATCACCGCGCTGGAGCGCGAACCGGGCTCGGGGTGCCCGGTGTGCGGCGGGGAGCGGCTGTTCTGGAAGGACGACCTGGACCACGAACCCTCCGCCGGCCCGGTCTGCGCGGACTGCGGGATCCTCGTGCCGCTGCCCGTGCTGACCCCCGAGGCGCTGGCGTACGCCCGGCGCGCGCGGATGCTGGTGTCGGCGTGAGGAAGTAGTCGTGGGTGCGCAGGGGATGCCGCACCCCGTTCCCGGGGGCCCGGTTCGGGGGCGGGGGCCCGCCGGGAGCCGGACGTGACGGCCGGACCGCGGCGCGCCGTCCCTCGGGTCCGGCACCATCGGGGCATGGTGCAGGTGTGTCTCAACGGGCCCCGCGGGGCCGCCGACGGCCCGGTCGTTCCGCTCACCCCCGAGGCGATGGCCGAGGAGGCCGCGCGCGCCGTCGCGGCCGGGGCCACGGATGTCCACGTCCACCCCAAGACGCCGTGCGGCCGGGACACGATGTCCCCGCGGGTGGTCGCCGCGACCCTGGAGGCGATACGGGAACGCGTGCCGGTGCCGGTGGGCGTCACCACGGGCGCCTGGGCCGAGCCGGATCCCGCGGCCCGGCTCGCGCGGGTGCGGGAGTGGACCGTGCTGCCCGACCACGCCTCGGTCAACTGGCACGAGCCCGGCGCGGAGGAGGTGGCCGCGGCGCTGCTGGAGCGGGGCGTGGGCGTCGAGGCGGGCGTCTGGTCGGGGACGGACGGCGCGGCCCGGTTCGCCCGCTCGCCGCTCGGGCCGCGGGTGCTGCGGGTCCTCGCCGAGGTGACGGACGCGGACGCGGCGGCGCGGTCGGCGCGCGCCCTGCTGTCCGGTCTGGGCCGGGCGCACGGCCGCCCGGTGCTGCTGCACGGCGAGGACGCGGGTGCCTGGCCGGTGCTGCGCCTGGCCGGACGGCTGGGGCTGGCGACCCGGATCGGCCTGGAGGACACCTTGGCCCTGCCGGACGGCCGGCGGGCCGCGTCCAACGCGGAGCTGGTGAGGGCCGGCCTGGCGGAGTACGCGCGGGCGGCCCGGGACGGGACGCCCGCCGGCTGACGCCCCGGCCTGGTGGAGTACGCGCGGGCGGCCCGGGACGGGACGCCCGCCGGCTGACGCCCCGGCCTGGCGGAGTACGCGCGGGCGGCCCGGGACGGGACGCCCGCGCGCTGACGCCCCCTCAGCACCCCTCGGCCGTCAGCAGGTCGCGGCTCCCGCCCCCGCCGTCTTCGCCGCCTCGGCCGCCACGGCCGCCGGGTCCCGCGTCCGGGCCGCGGCCCGCGCCGCCGGTGGCCCCGCCGCGCCGCGCCGCCGGGCGCCCGGGCCGCTCCGCCAGCAGACGGGAGCCGGTGAGACGTTCGCCGAAGGCGTCGCCCGGGTTGGACAGCACACAGCTCTCCAGGGAGAGGCAGCCGCAGCCGATGCAGTCGGTGAGGTGGTCGCGCAGCCGGTTGAGCTGCTTGATGCGCTCGTCCAGCTCGGAGCGCCAGACCTCCGACAGCCGGGCCCAGTCCTCCCGGGTGGGGGTGCGCTCCTCGGGCAGTTCGGCCAGCGCCTCGCGGATGGTGGCCAGCGGGATGCCGACCCGCTGGGCGGCGCGGATGAAGGCGACCCGGCGGAGCGTGTCACGGCTGTAGCGGCGCTGGTTGCCGCTGGTGCGGCGGCTGCTGATCAGACCCTTGGACTCGTAGAAGTGCAGGGCCGAGACGGCGGCTCCGCTGCGCGCGGAGAGCTGGCCGACGGTGAGCTCGTGGATCTTCTCTGGAATCTGGGGCACCTCTCGAACCCTACCCATCGCGTCACGCTTCCGGTCCGTTGACAGGGGCGCCCCACCCGACCATGCTAAGCAGTTGCTTAGGCATGCGGGGACGCATGTGACCGAGTGGCGCGAGCGAGAGGCCGGGACATGGCAGAGCCGAGGATCTTCACGTCCGTCGACGAGCTGAGGGCGGCGGTGGGCGAGCAGCTGGGGTACACCGACTGGCTGGAGGTCGACCAGAAGCGGATCGACCTGTTCGCGGAGGCCACCGGGGACCACCAGTGGATCCACGTCGACCCGGAGAAGGCGGCGGCCGGACCGTTCGGGACCACCATCGCGCACGGCTACCTCACCCTGTCGCTGCTCCCCCTCTTCGGGCCGCAGCTGATCGCCGTCGAGGGCGTGCGGATGGGCGTCAACTACGGCACCAACAAGGTGCGCTTCCCCGCCCCGGTGCCGGTCGGCTCGCGGCTGCGGGCCACGGCGGTCATCACCGGGGTCGAGGACGTGACGGGCGGCGTCCAGGTGTCGGTCGCCTTCACCGTGGAGCGCGAGGGCGGCAACAAGCCGGTGTGCGTGGCGGAGTCGGTGTCGCGCTACTACCTCTGAACGCCCCGGCGGCTACTTGGCCCCCACCATCCGCAGCACGAGGTCGGCGTAGAGGGCGCCGACCTCGTCGGGGGTCCAGGGCCCGTCGACGTTGAACCAGCGGGCCACGTCGATGCACAGGGAGAGCACGGCGAGGGTGGTGCCCTTCACCTCGAGCACGTCGAACTCGCCGGACGCCACCCCGTCCTCGATGATCCGGCGCACCTCGTCGTCGCACTGGCGGCGCAGGGCCAGGATCTGCGCGCGGGCGTCCGGGCCGAGCGAGTCCAGCTCGTACTGGACGACCCGCGCGGTGGTGCGCCCGCCGGCGTGCCAGCGGACGAAGGAGCCGACCGCGTCGGCGAGGCGGTCGCGGGCGCTGCCCTCGCGGCCGGCCGCCGTGCGCAGGATGTCCAGGGCCTTCTCGTGGCCGATCCTGCTGATGCGGTGCAGCAGCTCTTCCTTGGTCTTGTAGTGGATGTAGAGCGCGGCCGGGCTCATGCCCGCGCGGCCCGCGATGTCACGGGTCGTGGTGGCGTGGTAGCCGCGCTCGGCGAAGGCCTCCACGGCGGCGACCAGCAGCCGCCGGGCCGCGTCAGGGGTGACCTCGGCCCACGGCTGGCTCTCGCCTCCGGCCGTCTCCTCCGCCGTACTCATCGCTCGTTCGCCCCTCTCGCCGACAGGGGCACCACCATACCGCCGAACCTGAGCGCTCGCTTAGACGCCTCGCTGGGAGTGGTGCACGGCCCGCGTGCCCTCCTGCCGGTCCCGGATCACCTTGGCCAGGGTGAAGGCGGAGGTCACCAGGTAGAGCACGGCGATGGCGAGGAAGCCGCGCACCCAGGGGTCGGCGTCGAGCTGGTAGATCCCGATGGCGGTCGCGGCCATCGCGACGGCGAAGGAGGCGACGGCCTGACCGTAGAAGGCGGCGGTGTTCTGCTGCTTGTCACTCATGGGATCCAGCGTCGGCGGACGTGGCCGGCGCCACATCCGCCGCCGTACTCAGACGGTACTCAGAATGCCGACACCCCCGTCAGCGCCCGCCCGATGAGCAGCTTCTGGATCTGGCTGGTGCCCTCGTAGAGGGTCATCACGCGGGCGTCGCGCAGGAGCTTGCCGGCGGGGTACTCGTCGATGTAGCCGTAGCCGCCGAAGACCTGGAGGGCGTTGTTCGCGGCCCGCACGGCCGCCTCGGAGGCGAAGAGCTTGGCCTTGGACGCCTCGGTGGCGAAGGGCAGGCCGCGGTCGACCAGGTCGGCGACCCGCCAGGTCAGCAGCCGGGCCGCGTCGACGTCCACGGCGATGTCGCTGATCAGCTCCTGGACGAGCTGGTGGTGGGCGATGGTCCGGCCGAACTGCTCGCGCTCGCCCGCGTGGCGCACCGCCGCGTCCAGGGCGGCCTGCGCGATGCCGACACAGCCGGCCGCCACCGACATCCGGCCCTTGGCGAGCGCGGACATGGCGACGGTGAAGCCCTTGCCCTCCTCGCCCAGCATCGCCGAGGCGGGCACCCGGACGTCCTCCAGGACGAGTTCGGCGGTCGCCTGGCCGCGCAGTCCGAGCTTGCCGTGGACGGTGCGGCGGGTCAGGCCGGGGGTGTCGGCCGGTACCAGGAAGGCGCTGACGCCCTTGTGGCCGGGCGCGTCCGTGGACCGGGCGAAGAGCAGCACCACGTCGGCCCAGGTGCCGTTGGTGATGAACATCTTGGTGCCGTTCACGACGTACTCGTCGCCGTCGCGGACCGCGCGGGTGGCCAGGCTGCCCGCGTCGGAGCCGGTGCCGGGTTCGGTGAGCCCGAAGCAGCCGACCAGCTCGCCGGAGGTGAGGCCGGGCAGCCACCGCCGCTTCTGCTCCTCGTCCCCCCAGGCCGCGATGGTCTTGGCGACCAGCCCGAGGGAGACGGAGACGATGCCGCGCACGGAGGAGTCGCCGCGGCCCAGCTCCTCCGTGACGAGGCAGTAGGCGAGGTGGTCGCCGCCGGACCCGCCGTACTCCTCGTCGACGGTGAGCCCGAGGAAGCCGACCTCGCCGAGCTTCTTCACGATGCCCCGGTCGACCTCCTCGGCCCGGTCCCAGGCGATGACATGGGGGGCGATCTCGCGCTCCACGAAGTCCCGGGCGAGCTGCCGTACGGCGGTCTGTTCCTCGCTGAGCTCCAGGTTCATGACGCGTCACCCCACACGTAGGTCGCATGAGGGCCGCCGGCGGAGAGCGGCCCCGTTAAATTAGCACTGCTAGTTTACAGTCGCAGCCCTACTATGTGCGCCATGGCCCGACCGCGCAAGCCCCTGCTCAGCACCGACCGGATCGTCGACACGGCGCGGGAACTCGTGGACGCCGAGGGCCTGGCGGCCGTCTCCACCCGGCGGCTCGCCGCCGAGCTGGGGGTGAGCGGGCCGTCGCTCTACAACCACTTCCGCACCAAGGACGAGATCCTGGAGGCGGTCGCCGACTCGGTGAGCGCCCAGGTCGACCTGTCGATGTTCGAGGACGGCCGGGACTGGCGCACCGCCCTGCACGACTGGGCGGTCTCCTACCGCGCGGCCCTGCGCGACCACCCGAACATCGTCCCGGTGCTCGCCCGCGGCCCCGGCCGCCGCCCCGCCGCCCTGCGGCTCGCCGACGCGGTCTACGGCGCGATGGTCGAGGCCGGCTGGCCGCCCGCCCAGGCCACCTCGATCGGCGCGCTGATGCGGTACTTCATCATGGGCTCCGCGCTCGGCTCGTTCGCCGGCGGCTTCCCGGACGACGCCGACGCGTACGACCCGGCCGACTACCCCCACCTCGGGCAGGCGCACCGCCTCGCCGAGCAGCAGGAGAAGGTCGACGAACGGGCCTTCGAGACCGGGCTCACGGCCCTGCTGGACGGGCTGGCGCAGCAGTACGCGCGGCTCGCGCCGTCCGCGTAGGACGCCGGCGCACGAGGGTTCGGCGCGCGCCGAACCGTGCCTGGCCCATCCTGGGAGGCATGACCACCAGGGACACCCGGGCGGCCGGACTCGCCGCGTTCGCCGGCCTGATCGCCGACACCACACGGGCCGCCTGCCTGCTCGCGCTGCTCGACGGGCGGGCGTGGACCGCCGGCGAGCTGGCGCGCCGCGCGGGCGTCGCGCCGTCCACACTGAGCGAGCACCTCGGCAAGCTCGTCGCGGGCGGCCTGCTCGCCGAGGAACGGCAGGGACGGCACCGGTACGTCCGGCTCGCCGACGCGCGCACCGCACAGCTGCTGGAGGATTTGGCGGCGCAGGTCACACCGCGGGCCCCGGGACGGCCCGGGGGCCTGCGCGAGTCGAGCGCGGGCTCCGCCATGGCCCGCGGACGCACCTGCTACGACCATCTCGCCGGGCGCCTCGGCATCGCGGTCACCGACGCGTTCGGTGAGCTGGGCCTGCTGGACCGGGAGGGCGGGTTCGCGCTCACCGGAGCGGGACTGGCCTGGTTCGGCGCGACCGGCATCCCGCTCGACCGCACCGGCCGCCGCCCGCTGGCCCGCGCCTGCCTCGACTGGACCGAACGCCGGCCGCACCTCGCCGGGACCGCGGGCGCCGCCCTGTGCCGCCACGCCCTCGACGCGGGCTGGTGCGTGCGGATCGGCTCCGAGCGCGCCGTGAAGGTGACGGCCGACGGCGAGCGGGCGCTGGCGGAGCTGCTGGGCATCGCGCCGGGCTCGCTGCGCTGACGCGGCGCCGGCAGCGGCCCGGAGCCGCGAGCGCGCCGGTCACCGCCCGCTCGCCTCTCCTCACCACGGGCCGCCCCCGGCCGCGGAAGGGCGAGTCCCTCTCCCGCGCGCGGCCGGGGCCGCCGCCGCGCCGGACGGCCGCCGCGTGACGTCAGAAGACGACCAGCGCCCGGCCGCCCTTGCCCGCCAGCATGTTCTCGAACGCCGCCGGGATGCCGTCCAGGGCGATCCGCTCGGTCACCAGCGCGCCGAGGTCCAGCCGGCCCTCACGGACGTGTCCGGCGAGCACCGGCAGGTCGCGCGCGGGGTCGCTGTTGCCGTAGACGCAGCCGGAGAGGGTGCGGCCCCAGTGGAAGATCTCCAGGGCGTTGAAGGTGACCTGCTGGTCCTTGCCGCCGATGCCGACGACCGTGGTCCGGCCGCCGCGCCGGGTGGACTCCCAGGCGGCGCGGATGGTGACGGCCCGGCCCACGCACTCCACGGCCACGTCGACGCCCTGCCCGCCCGTCAGGGCGCGGATCGCGCGCGGGGTCGTGTCGGAGGCGACCACGTAGTCGGTGGCGCCCGCCGCCCGCGCCAGCTCCTCCTTCTGCGCGGAGACGTCCACGGCGACGATCCTCGACGCGCCCGCGATCCGGGCGGCCTGGAGGGCGGCGAGACCCACTCCGCCGACGCCGAACACGGCGACCGTCTCGCCCTCGCGGACCCGCGCCGAGTGGTGGACGGCGCCGTAGCCGGTGAGCACGGCACAGCCGAGCAGGGCCGCGTCCGTGAGCGGCACACCGTCCGGGGCGGGCAGCACGCAGTTCGCCCCCACCACGGTCTCCTCGGCGAACGCGGCGACGTTCAGGCCGGGGTGCAGCTCGCTGCCGTCGTCGGCGCGGCGGGCGTGGACGGCGCCGATGCCGCCGAGGGCGTTGGCGCACAGCCACACCTCACCGAGCGCGCAGGCGGGGCAGTTCCCGCAGGACGGCGCCCAGTTGAGGACGACCGGGTCGCCCGGGGCGACATGGGTGACGCCCTCGCCGACGGCGAGCACGGTGCCCGCGCCCTCGTGGCCGAGGACGGCCGGGAGGGGCACCTTCATGGTGCCGTTGGACAGGGACAGGTCGGAGTGGCACACCCCGGCGGCGGCCAGCCGGACCCGGACCTGCCCGGGTCCGGGCTCGGGCAGCTCGATGCCGGTGATCTCCAGCGGGGCGCCGACGGCGGGCACGACGGCGGCCCGGACGGTGGCAGGCACGGCCATGACAGATGACTCCTAGGACCCGGAGGGGCTCAGAACTGGAGGGACTTGGTCTGCAGGTACTCGGCCAGGCCGTGGCTGCCGAGTTCCCGGCCCACGCCCGACTGCTTGTAACCGCCGAAGGGGGCCAGCGGGTTGAACCGGCCGCCGTTGATGTCGACCTGCCCGGTCTCCATCCGGCGCGCGAAGGCGACCGCCGTCGCCTCGTCGGCCGCCCAGACCGCGCCCGCCAGGCCGTAGACCGTGCCGTTGGCGATGCGCAGGGCGTCCTCCTCGTCCTCGTAGCGCAGGATCGACAGGACGGGGCCGAAGATCTCCTCCTGGGCGATGGTCATCCCGGGGGTGACGTCGGCGAAGACGGTGGGGCTGACGAAGTAGCCCCGCTCACGCGGGGCGTCGGGGCCGCCGGCCACCAGCCGGGCGCCCTCGGCGACGCCCTGCGCGATGTACCCGAGCACCCGCCGCTGCTGCTTGGCGTTCACCACCGGGCCGATGCGGTCGCCGTACTTGGCGGCGGCGGCCGCCGCCAGCTCGACCGCCTCGTCGTAGCGGTCGCGGTGGACCAGCATCCGGGTCCAGGCACTGCACGTCTGGCCGGAGTTGGACATCACGTTGGCGACGCCCACGTTGACCGCCTTGTCCAGGTCCGCGCCGGGCAGGATGACGTTGGCGGACTTGCCGCCCAGCTCCAGGGCGACCTTCTTGACGCCGGAGCCGGCGACCGCGCCGATCCGCCGGCCGACGGCGGTGGAGCCGGTGAAGGAGACCAGGTCGACGCCCGGGTGCTCGGCGAGCGCCTGGCCGGCGACCGGGCCGAGCCCGGTGACCAGGTTGAAGACACCGGCGGGGATCCCGGCCCCGTCGACCACCTCGGCGAAGAGCTGGGCGGTGAGCGGGGTGTCCTCGGCGGGCTTCAGGACGATCGTGCAGCCCGCGGCGAGCGCGGGGGCGACCTTGGCGACGATCTGGTGCAGCGGGTAGTTCCAGGGGGTGATCGCGGCGACCACGCCGATCGGCTCGTGGAGGACGGTGGAGTTGCCGACCTTCTCCTCGAAGGCGTGTCCGGCGGCCAGTTCGGCGTAGGAGCCCGCTACCGCGACCGGCGCCCCGACGTGGACGGTCCGGGAGAACTTCAGCGGCGAGCCCAGTTCGGCGGTGACCGTCTCGGCGATCTCCTCGGCCCGCGCCACCAGGCCGTCCCGCAGGGCGGACAGCCGCGCGGCGCGCTCGGCAGGCGGGGTGGCGGCCCAGCCCGGCAGGGCGGTGCGGGCGGCCCCCACGGCGTTGTCGACGTCCAGCGCGGTGCCCGCCGGCACCTGGCCGACGATCTGCTCGTCGACCGGGTTCACGACGTCGATGACGTCGGCTCCGGCCGCCGGGCGCCAGGCGCCGTCGATGTACATGCCGTCATGTGCCTTCATCGCGTTCCCTCCGGGCGGGCCTCGTCGTCGCCCCCAAACTAGCGCCGTTAGTTTTACGGCACCAGGGGCGCTCCGCATGGCACGGCTCACCCTGCCCGGGCCCGGCCCGGAAGTCGACCCGCGTCCCGCGCGGACCGGCGAGCGTGTCCGCGCCGAGGGTCGGCGCGGACGGCCGCCGGGGCGCCGACGAACGGCAGCCCGGCCACCACCACGGCGGACCGGACACGGGCACGGGCATCCGCACGGACCGACCGGGCCCGGGCGTGCACCGCAGGCGCCCCGGACCGGGGCCCGGGTGCGGTGGCGCCCCGGTACCCGGGCGAGGGCACGGGCGTCCCCGCGGGCCGGCCGGGCAGGGGGCGGGCGCTGCGGGGGCCCCGGATCGGGATTCGGGCGCGGCAGCGCCCCGGTACGCGGGCGCGGGCACGGGCGTCCCCGCGGGCCGGCCGGGCGCGGGGCGGGCGCTGCGGGCGCCCCGGATCGGGATCCGGGCGCAGCAGCGCACCGGTACCCGGGCGCGGGACAGGCATCCGCGCGGCCCAGCCGGGCACGGGGCGGACGCTGCGGGGCCGTGCGGGGGGGGCGGCCCCGGACCGGAGCGTGGGTGCGGCAGCGCCCCGGTGCGCGGGCGCAGGCGTCCGCGCGGGCCGGCGGGCATCCGCTCGGCCCGGCCGGGCGCGGCGCAGGCGCTGCGGGGCGGTGCGGGGGCCCCGGACCGGGGTCCGGGTGCGGCAGCGCCACGGTACCCGGGCGCGGGCATCCGCTCGGGCGCCGGTGCCGCTCAGGCGCCGCTGCGGCGGCGGGCCCGCGGCGCGCGCACCTCGCGCGCCCGCTCCCCCGCCGGCCGCTGCGCCGGTCCGCGCAGGGCGACCCCGCCGGACAGCAGCAGCAAGGCACCGAGCATCACGAACGGCGCGGCCACCCCCGCCACCCCGGCGACCAGGCCCGCCGCGGCCGGGGCGGCGGCCTGGCCGAGGCGGTTGCCGGTCAGCCGCAGGGCGAGCGCGGTGGACCGGGCGCCCTCGGGGGCGGCCTGCACGACGGTCGTCATGGACAGCGGCTGCCCGACGCCCAGGCAGAAGCCGAGCGCGGCCAGCATCAGGGCGAGCGCCCACACCGGCACCGGAACGGCGACGCCCGCGCAGAGCACCGCGGCCAGCAGGCAGGTCACGGCGAGCAGCGCGGTGCGGCCGAGCAGCCGCAGCAGCGGGGTGAGCACCAGGCGGCAGGCGATGGTGGCCGCCGCCCGCAGGCTGAGCAGCAGCCCGATCACCGACGGGGCGATGCCCCGGTGCTCACCGACCACCGGCAGGTAGGCGGTGAGGATGTCGGTGGCGGACAGCACGGAGAGGCTGACCAGGATGCCCGCGGGCACACCGCGGGTGCGCAGGATGCGGTGCACGGGGACGCGGCCGCCCGCGGTCGTACGGGCTGCGGGGGTCGTACGGCGGTGCTCGATGCGCCACAGCGAGGTGCAGGCCACCGCGGCGACGGCCCCGGCGACGAGCAGGGCGAGCGCGCTGCCGCCCGCCCGGTCGGGACCGCCGATCAGCGCGCCCGCCGCGATCGGGCCGACGAGCTGGCCGAGGGACGCGCCGATGGTGAAGTGGCCGAAGTTGCGGTCCTGTTCGTGCGGCGCGGACTGGCGGGCCACCAGGGACTGGGCGCCGATGACGAAGCAGAGGTGGCCGAGGCCCATCACGCCGCTCCAGACCGCCATGGCCCACAGGGAGCCGGCCAGGCCGCTGAGCGCGCAGCCGCCGGAGATCAGCACGACGCCCACGGGCAGCAGCGGCGCGCAGCGGCCGTGATCGGTACGGCGGCCCAGCGGAACGGCGGCGAACACCGGCAGCAGCGCGTAGACGCCCGCGATCACGCCGATGGCCCGTTCGTCCGCGCCCAGCGCGAGGGCCCGGTAGGAGACGGCGGGCCGGGCCATCGACACCGCCCCCTGCGCGAAGCTGAAGGCGATGACGAGGCGGAGCAGCCAGCCGCGGTTCCCACCGGGCCTCATGGTTGTTACCTCCGAAGGGGGAAGGAGTCGGGGGCGACGGACGTCGCAGGGGTCGGGTGCGTCAGATGATGCCGAACAGGATGCCCGCCCCGAGGATGACCAGGCAGGTGAGGGCGGCCCACTTGACCACGAACCGGGTGTGGTCGCCGAACTCGACCTTCGCCATGCCGACCAGCACGTAGACGGCCGGGACGAGCGGGCTGGACATGTGCAGGGGCTGGCCGACGAGGGAGGCGCGGGCCATCTCCAGCGGCGAGACGCCGTGCGCGGCACCGGCCTCGGCGAGGACCGGCAGGACGCCGAAGTAGAAGCCGTCGTTCGACATGAAGTAGGTGAGCGGGAGGCTGAGCACGCCGGTGACGAGGGCCATGTGCGGGCCCATGCCCTGGGGGATGACGTCGACCATCCACGTGGCCATGGCGTCGACCATGCCGGTGCCCTGGAGCACGCCGGTGAAGACGGCGGCGGCGAAGACCATGCCGGAGACGTTGAGGACGTTGTCGGCGTGGGCGGCGATGCGGGCCTTCTGGTCGGGGATGCGCGGGAAGTTCACGGAGAGCGCGAGCGCGGCACCGAGCAGGAACAGCACCGGGATCGGCAGCCACTCCATGATCATGGCGGTGAGCAGGGAGACCGTCAGCAGCGCGTTGAACCAGTAGAGCCTCGGGCGCAGGGTGTCGCGGTGCGGGTCGAGTCCCTGGAAGTCGTCGTCCTCGTCGGCACTGCCCGCGGAACCGGCGGCTGCGGGGGCACCGGGAGCCGCGGGTACACCGGCGGGGCCGTCCGCGCCCGTGCCCGTGCCGGCGCCGGCGGTGCGCCGCCCGCCCTCGGCGCCCGCCCCGGAACCGGCGCCCACCAGCACCGTCTCCTTCTCCTCCGCCGGCACCTCGTCCAGCGCCAGCACGCCGAGCCGCTTGCGCTCGCGCAGACCGAGGACGTAGGAGAGCCCGATCACGAAGAGCAGGCCGGCGGCGAGGGCCGGGATCATCGGGACGAAGATGTCGCTGGCGTCCAGCTTGAGCGCGGTGGCGGCACGGGCGGTGGGGCCGCCCCAGGGCAGTGTGTTCATGACGCCGTTGGCCATGGCGGCGACACCGGTCAGGACGACCAGGCTCATCCGCAGCCGCTTGTAGAGCGGATACAGCGCGGAGACCGTGATCATGAAGGTGGTGGAGCCGTCGCCGTCCAGCGACACGACCGCGGCGAGCAGGGCCGTCCCGACGACGATCCGCATCGGGTCGGCCTTGCAGAACCTCAGGATGCCCCGGACGACCGGGTCGAAGAGACCGACGTCGATCATCACCCCGAAGTAGACGATCGCGAACATCAGCATCGCCGCGGTGGGGGCGAGGCTGGTGACGCCGTCGATGACGTAGTCGCCCAGGTGGGCGCCCTTGCCGACGAACACGCAGAACAGCGCGGGGATCAGCACGAGCGCCGCGATCGGCGACATCTTCTTCATCATGATCAGGACCAGGAAGGTCGCGATCATGGCGAAGCCGAGGATGGTCAGCATGAGTGGATACCTAACGTTCGCCCTTGAACTCCCACCTGGGCCGGCGGTGCGATGGACGTTAGGTCCCGCCAAGCGGCGTTAACAAGATGTTGACACGCGAGCAATAAGCGCAAAACTGCTGGTCACAGCTTTGCTCAGGTCAGCGGCCCCCGAGGTTCAGGCCATCGGGGCCAGCTCGACGGGGACGCCGTTGAGCACCGCGTTGCCCGAGAGCGGGTCCAGCAGGCTGCCGTCGAGGAGCTGGTTGACGTTGACGCCCGGATCGGCCGCGGCGTGGCGGAGCCGGGTGCCCGGGCGGTCGTGGCCCCAGCCGTGCGGCAGACTCACCACGCCCCGCCGCACCGCGTCGGTGACCTCCGCCACCGCCGTGACCGCTCCCCCGGCGCCCTTGACCCGCACGGAGGCCCCGTCGCGCACCCCGAGCCGTTCGGCGTCCTCCGGGTGGATGTGCAGGGTGCAGCGGTTGGTGCCGCCCGTGAGGGCCGGGATGTTGTGCATCCAGGAGTTGTTGGAGCGCAGGTGGCGGCGGCCGACCAGGAGCAGCCCGGCGGGACGTTCGGCCATGGCCCGCTTCAGCCGGGGCAGGTCGGCGGCGATCGGGCCGGGCAGCAGCTCCACCTTGCCGGTGCGGGTCCGCAGCGGCTGCGGCAGCCGCGGGCGCAGCGGCCCGAGGTCGATGCCGTGCGGGTGGGCGAGCAGTTTCTCCAGCGTCAGCCCGTCCTCGCGGGCGCCGAAGCCGTCGCCGTAGGGGCCGAGGCGCAGCATCAGGTCGAGCCGCCGCTCGGGCCCGTTCTCGCCGGTGAGCCGTGCGGCCAGGTCGCGCGGGTCGCGGCCGTGCACCGGGGAGTGCGGGTCCAGGACCGCCTTGCCGAGGGTCTGGTCGATCACCATCGCGTCGACGGCGCTCGGGTCGGCCCCGTGCATGCCGCTCACCGCCAGGATCAGCCGGGCCAGGATCTCCGTCTCGGCCATCCGGCCGGGCTCCAGCGGGATCGCGGGCCGGGTGTAGCGGACCTGGTTGCGCACGGCGAGGGTGTTGAAGGCGAAGTCGTGGTGCGGGCTCTGCGCGGGCGGGGGCGGCGGCAGCACCACGTCGGCGTGCCGGGAGGTCTCGTTGAGGTAGGGGTCGACGGCGACCATGAAGTCGAGGGAGCCGAGCGCCTTGTCGAGGCGGTCGCCGTCGGGCGCGGAGAGCACCGGGTTGGCGGCGACGGCGATGAGCGCGCGGATCGGTTCGCCGTCCGGCGTCGCGGTGTCGATCTCCTCGGCGAGCGCGGAGATCGGCAGCTCGCCCTTCGCCTCGGGGTGCCGGCTCACGCGGGAGTGCCAGCGGCCGAGGGCGAAGCCCTTGCCGGGGCCGGCCGGGCGGGGCGTCCGGTCGGTGGCGGCGTGCGGGAAGAGGGCGCCGCCGGGGCGGTCGAGGTTTCCGGTGAGGATGTTGAGGACGTCGACGAGCCAGCTGGCGAGGGTGCCGTGCGGGACGGTGCAGCTGCCGATCCGGCCGTAGACGGCGGCGGTGGGCGCGGCGGCCAGTTCGCGGGCGAGCAGGCGCGGCACCTCGGGGTCGACGTCGCAGGCGGGGGCGACGGCCTGAGGGGTGAAGTCTTCGAGGGCGGCCCGGAGTTCGTCGAGTCCGTCCAGGTGCGGGGCCAGCTCGCCGACGTCGGCCAGCTTCTCCTCGAACAGCACGTGCGCGGTGGCCGCGAGCAGCAGCGCGTCTGTGCCGGGCCGGATCGCGATGTGCCGGTCGGCGAGCCGGGCGGTGCGGGTGCGGCGCGGGTCGATGACGGTGAGGGTGCCGCCGCGGGCCTTGAGCGCCTTCAGCCGGCCGGGGAAGTCGGGCGCGGTGCACAGGCTGCCGTTGGACTCGAGCGGGTTGGCGCCGATCAGCAGCAGGTGGCCGGTGCGGTCGAGGTCGGGCACGGGGATGGCGCCCGCGTCGCCGTAGAGGAGGCCGCTGGAGACGTGCTTGGGCATCTGGTCGACCGTGGAGGCGGTGAACAGGCTGCGGGTGCCGAGCGCGCCGAGCAGGACCGGCGGGTAGAGGGCACCGGCCACGGTGTGCACGTTGGGGTTGCCGAGGACGACGCCCACCGCATGCGGGCCGTGCCGCTCGACCACCGGCCGGATGGCCGCCGCGACCGTGTCGAAGGCCTCCTCCCAGGTGGCTTCGCGCAGTTCGCCGTCCCGGCGCACCAGCGGGGTGCGGAGCCGGTCGGGGTCGCCGTCGACGGCGCCGAAGGAGGCGCCCTTGGGGCAGATGAAGCCCCGGCTGAAGACGTCGTCGCGGTCGCCGCGGGCACCGGTGACGGCGGTGCCCTCGATGGTGAGGGTCAGCCCGCAGGTGGCCTCGCACAACGGACAGATACGCAGAGCGGTGCGGGACACGGGTCCTCCCGGGGCTGACGGCGGCTGCGGCGCGCGGACGAGGGGAGCATACCGACCGGTAGGCATGGAGGGGGAGGGCTTTGCACGCCTCTCCTCCGCCGGCCGCGGTTCCCGCCGCCCGTCAGCCGGTCCAGGAGCGGGCGCCTGTGCGGGGGTGGGCCTCAGCCGGAGCGCCCTCAGCCGGGGGCGGGCCTCAGCCGGGGGCGGCCCTCAGCCGGAAGCGGCCCTCAGCCGGAAGCGGCCCTCAGCCGGGGCGGCCGTCGCTCCGGGTGCGGCCGTCAGTCCAGTACGCGCCCCAGGTAGGAACGCAGCAGCTCCCGCATCTCCGCGATGATCCGCTCGTCCCCCTGCGGGTCCACCCGGAAGGCCAGCTGGACGAGGGTGTCGGCGGTCTCCACGGCGATCAGGAAGGTCCGGCGCAGATCCTCGTCGGGGGCGCGGCCGAGGAAGCCGGAGAGCAGGCCGGTCAGCCGGTCGGCGACCCGGTGGTTGGGCTCGCCCTGCCGGGCGCCCACGGGTATCTGGTTGCCGAAGTCGACCAGGGAGAAGCCGGGCGCGGTGCGCTTCATGGCCAGGTACTCGTCGAGCACGGCGTCCATGGCCGCCCGCCAGTCCCCGGCCCCGGCGTCCTTCAGCCGCCCGGTGACGCGCTCGGCGTAGCGCTCCAGGTTGCGCTGGGCGAGCGCGTCCGCCATCTGCCGCTTGTTGCCGAAGAAGCGGTAGACCGAGCCGATGGGGACACCGGCGCGCTGGGCGACGGCGCGGGTGCTCAGCGCGTCGTAGCCGACCTCGTCGAGGAGGCCGGCGCACGCGTCGAGGATCCTGGTCAGCCGTTCGGCGCTGCGGCGCTGGACGGGCGCGCGGCGGAGCGTGGTCGCGTGGGGCACGGGCTTCATGATGCCTTTCCGTGGCGGTCCGGTGAACCTCACCCCCTGGTACGGCCACCGATGGCCACAGCACTCATCCCGCCGCCGGGTCAGCCTCCCGTCCCGGGCGCCGCGGACTCCCCCGCGCTCCTCCCGGGTGCCGGTTCGGACGCGGAGACGGTGATGTCGGCGGTGCTCTCGACCGGCTCGCCGTCCACCGCCCACACGGTGCCGTCGTCGGCGTAGAGCCGGGCGGTGACCTGGTGGGTGCCGCGCGGGACGAGGCGGCCGGGCAGCAGGTGCTCGGGACGGCGCAGTTCGGTGACGTACCGGCCGTCGACGAAGAGCCGCGCGGTGCCGCGCCCGGCCACCGCCTCGGCGGGGGCGCCGGGGGGTGAGAAGCGGAAACCGTCGAGGGTCAGCCGGACCCGCCAGCCGCCGTCGGCCGGGGCGGGCTGCACCTCGACGCCGACCTCGGGGGCGTCCTCCTCGTCGACCTGGCGGTAGGGCCGCCCCTGGTCGTCCCGGTCCTCCAGCACCCTGCCCACGGGCGCGGGTGCGCCTTCGTCCCGCCGCTCTGCTGTGTCACCGGTGCCGCAGCCCGCGGATCCGGCCAGTACGAGGACACAGACCGCGAACGCGGCGGGGTATCCGCGCGTCCATGACATACCGGCGAGCCTAGAACACCGGTGCGAGGCCCCGGATCCCCCTCAGGTCTGGTTCTCGTGGTCTCCGGTAGTCCGCCGAGAGGAGGAGCACGGGCCGGCGCAGGCCCCTTGCGCGCGAGCAACCGCAATCCTACGGTGATCCATAGGAATCAGGAGTCGCCCTCACCGGCCACCCTCACCCTGCACACCATCACCGGCACAAGGAGCAGTGATCATGAGCGATGGGGGCACCGCCCGCGCGAGCGAGTTCGAGCGTGGGGGAGCACGCAAGACCGCCGAAGCGCTGGCGTACCTGTCCGGGTTCGGCAACGAGCACAGCTCCGAGGCGGTCCCGGGCGCCCTGCCCGAGGGCCGCAACTCACCGCAGCGCGCGCCGCTGGGGCTGTACGCGGAGCAGCTCAGCGGTACGGCGTTCACCGAGCCCCGGGCGCACAACCGCCGCTCCTGGCTGTACCGGATCCGCCCGTCCGCCGCCCACCCGGCGTTCACCCGCACCGGCAACGGCGCGCTGCGCACCGCGCCCTTCGGCCAGACGGTGGCCGACCCCAACCGGCTGCGCTGGAACCCGCTCCCGGAGCCCGGGCCCGGCACCGACTTCCTCAAGGGCCTGTGGACCCTGGGCGGCAACGGCGACGCCACCCAGCGCTCCGGCATGGCCGTGCACCTGTACCACGCCAACGCCTCCATGACCCGCGTCTTCAGCGACGCGGACGGTGAACTGCTGATCGTCCCGGAGCGCGGCGGGCTCCTGCTGCGCACGGAGTTCGGCCTGCTGCACGCCGAGCCGGGCCACGTGGCGCTGGTCCCGCGCGGGGTCCGCTTCCGGGTGGAACTGCTCGACGAGACCGCCCGCGGCTACGTCTGCGAGAACTACGGCGCCCCCTTCCGCCTCCCCGACCTGGGCCCGATCGGCGCCAACGGACTCGCCAACGCCCGTGACTTCCGCGCGCCGGTCGCCGCGTACGAGGACGTCGAGGGCCCGGTGGAGGTGGTGAACAAGTTCTGCGGCAACCTCTGGACGGCCACCTACGACCACTCCCCGCTGGACGTGGTCGCCTGGCACGGCAACTACGTGCCGTACGTCTACGACCTGCGCCGGTTCAACGTCATCGGCACCATCTCCTACGACCACCCCGACCCGTCGATCTTCACGGTGCTCACCTCCCCCTCGGACACCCCCGGTCTGGCCGGCGTCGACTTCGTCGTCTTCGCGCCGCGCTGGCTGGTCGGCGAGGACACCTTCCGGCCGCCGTACTTCCACCGGAACGTGATGAGCGAGTACATGGGCCTGATCGAGGGCGCCTACGACGCGAAGGCGGAGGGCTTCGTGCCGGGCGGCGGCTCGCTGCACAACATGATGTCCGCGCACGGCCCCGACCGGGAGACGTTCGACCGGGCGAGCGCCGCCGAGCTGAGGCCGCAGAAGATCGACGACGGGCTGGCGTTCATGTTCGAGACCCGCTGGCCGGTGACGCTCACCCCGCAGGCCGCGCAGGCGGACCACCTGCAGCGGGCCTACGACGACGTCTGGCAGGGCCTGGAACGCCACTTCCACGCGCGCTGACCCGGCCCGCCCCGCGACCCCGCTGTTGCACCGACGATTCCGCAACCGGTACGGATGGCACCGTGACCTCCTTCGCCCCGGACTCCATCGTCCTCAACCGCAAGCTGCCGCTCTGGTACCAGGTGTCGCAGTCGCTGCGCGCCTCGATACTCGGCCGCTCGCCCCGGGACCCGCTGCGGCTGCCCACCGAGGAACAGCTCGCCGGGCACTACGGCGTGAGCGTGCTGACCATGCGACAGGCGCTGAAGGAACTGGAGGACGAGGGGCTCATCACCCGCCATCGCCGGCGCGGCACGTTCATCGAGCCGAACGCCCGCCGGGGCTCGCCGGTCCGGCTGCTCGGCTCGGTGGACGCGATTGTGGCCCAGCAGTCCGGCATGACGACCGAACTGCTGGAACACGGCCGCGTCCCCGTGCCCGCCGAGGCCGCCGAGTACTTCCCGGACCTCGGCGAGGCCGCCGCCTACCACCGGCTGCGCAGCGACGCCGAGACCGGCGAGCCGACCAACCACGCCCGCAACTGGGTGCGCCCCGAACTGGCCGACCGCATCGACCCCGACGACCTGGTGCGCTGGCCGATGACCAAGGTGCTGCGCGACGTGGTCGGCGCGGACATCAGCAGGATCACGGACACCGTGGAGGCCCGTCTCGCCGACCCGGAGACCGCCCGGCTGCTCCAGGTGCCCCTGCTCAGCCCGATCCTGCACTACACGGGCGTCACCTACGACGCGGACGGCCGCGTCCTGGACGTGGCCGTCATCCACTACCGCGGCGACCGCTTCTCCTTCACCGTCACCCTGGACGCGACCTAGGCCTGTCGTTCGGGTCGTCCCGGCGTCGCGGGGTCCGGCACGCACATGCGCCGCGTTGTCGTCACGCGCCGCGCAGCCGCACGTACCGGACGCCGCTCGGGTCGGCCGGAAGGCGCCGCACCGCAAGCGGGCCTGATCGAACGACAGGCCCTGGCCGGGCCCCGCCCGTCGTACGATGCCGGGCGTGACGTACGACGACGCTCCGCCGCTGGCGGACCTCATGCCGTGGTCCGTCGCACCTCCCCGGCTCGGCCGGGGCTGGCCGGCGGCGCCCGACCCCGGCTCGCTCAAGGCCCGCTGGAACGCCCTCGTCCGCGCCGAGGGCGCCGAGCGGGAAGCGCTGTTCGAGCCGTCCCGCGCCCGCACCCTGCGCACCGCGGTCGCCCAGCTGCCCGGCCAGTCCACCGGCACGGAGCGCCTGCTGCGCGCCACGGGGCCCTGCCCGGAGCCGGTCCGTGTCCTGCGCGCCCCGTTCGACGAGCAGTGGCTCCTGCCCGACCACCGCCTCATCGACGCCGCCCGCCCGGAGCTGTGGCGGGTGGCCGGCCCCGGCCAGGTCTTCGCCGTGGAGCACCCCGAGGACCCGGCACTGCCGCTCCTGGCGACGTCCGTCCTGCCCCTCCTCGGTCCCGTCCGCCCGCTGCACCGCCGCCCCGACGGCAGCGAACCCAATCTGGCGCCGGGCCTCCTGGACCACCTGGCCGCCCGCCTCGGCCACGCGGTGACCCCGCTGGACGTCCTCGCCTGGGCCGTGGCGACGACGGGCCCCGGCCTCACCGTCCCCCTCACCGCGGACCCGGGCCTGTGGGCCGAGGGCCTCGCACTGGGCCGTCGCCTGCTGTGGCTCATGCGCCGCGACGGCGAACGCCCCAGGCTGCCGGGCGGCCGCCGCCCCTACGTCCGCGCCCCGCTGCCCGCCCGGCCCACCACCCTGCGCTACGACCGCGACGAGGAGGCCCTGCTCCTCGACGAGGGCCGCATCTCGCCGGTGCCGCCGCAGGCGTGGGACTTCGAGGCGGGCGGAGCACGGGTCCTGGAACACTGGTTCACCGCCCGCACCGGCCCCGCCGCGGCGGGGACCCTGACGGCCGTCCGCCCGGCGGCCTGGCCGCAGACCTGGACGTCGGAGCTCCTGGAGCTGATCACGGTCCTCACCCTGATCGCGGAACTCCGCCTGCGGCGGGAAGGGCTGGCGGTGACGGCGGCCATCACGGCGGCGGAACTGAGGGAGGCGGGCGTCCTCCCGGTACCGGACCGGGTCCGCCGCCCCGCCTCGGTGCTGAGCTCCCGCGAGGAGGGGCCGGAAGGCCAGCTCGCCCTGCTGTGACTCCCGCCCGGGGGGACTGACCCGTGCCGGTGTGCGTCCCCGCCCCGCGGGCGCGTCCCCGGGCCCTCCCGGGCTCCACGGCCGGCGCCGGGCCTCACCCCTGCGGCGCGAACCCGCCCAGCACCCGCTCCAGCATCAGCTCGAACAGCGCCTCGGGATCGGTGGGTCCCGGATCCTCCGACAACGCCGCCGCGAGCCGCGGATAGGCCCCGCTCGCCAGCCGGCCCCCCAGGTACGCCATCCGCACGGCGCTCTCCTGCTCCGGCGTCCACGGCAGGGCCCGGCTCCGCTCGGCCTGGCCGCCGCGGACGTGGCCGTCATGGCCGCCGGCACGGTGCCGTTCCTGCTCGTGGGGCTGGCGATGGGCTGGCGGGCCGAGGGGTCGGCGGCCGGCGCGGCGGGGGCCGTCGCCCTGCTGCTGCTGTTCCGGTTCGCCTGCACCTGGGCGGGAATCTTCCTCGGCCTGCTCACCCGCGACGAGGAGGCCGCGGGCCAGCTGGGCGGGGCGACCTTCGTGCTGCCCCTGCTGTCCAGCGCCTACATCCCGGCCGAGGGCCTGCCCGGCCGGCTGCGCGCGGTCGCCGAGTGGAACCCGATCAGCGCGGTCGCCACGGCCGTGCGCGACCTGTTCGGCAACGCCCCCGTGCCCGAGGGCGCGGCCTGGCCGGTGGCGCACCCGGTCGCCGGGTCGCTGGCGTGGTGCGCGGTGCTCCTCGCCGTCTTCGTCCCCGCGGCCGTGCGCCGGTACGCGCGCGGGATCCGCTAGCGGGGACACCGCGCTGCTGACAAGGGGCCGGGCAGCCGCCATGATCCACCCCATGGAGCGTCTCCCCCTGCCCCTGGAGGGCATCACCGTCGTCGCCGTCGAGCAGGCCGTGTCGGCCCCGTTCGCCACCCGTCAGCTCGCCGACCTCGGTGCCCGGGTGATCAAGGTCGAGCGGGTCGACGGCGGTGACTTCGCGCGCGGCTACGACACCGCCGCCCGCGGACTGGCCTCGCACTTCGTGTGGTGCAACCGCGGCAAGGAGTCGATCGCGCTGGACCTGAAGGACCCGCGCGGGCTGGACGTGGTACGGCGGCTCGTCGCGGACGCGGACGTGTTCGTGCAGAACCTCGCGCAGGGGGCGGCGGCCCGGCTCGGCCTGGACGCGGCGACGCTGTGCGCGGCGCACCCGCGGCTGGTGGCGGTGGACATCTCGGGGTACGGGGCGTCGGGGCCGTACGCGGGCAAGCGGGCCTACGACATGCTCGTGCAGTGCGAGGCGGGACTGGTGTCGGTGACCGGGACGCCCGAGCAGCCGGTGAAGGCGGGGATCCCCGCGGCGGACATCGCGGCGGCCATGTACGCCTTCTCCGGGGTGCTGGCCGCGCTGGTGCGCCGGGGGACGACCGGGCGCGGCGGGCCGGTGGAGATCTCGATGCTGGACTCGCTGGCGGAGTGGATGGGCCATCCGCTGCACCACGCGATGCACGACGGCGCTCCCCCGGCGCGCACCGGCCTGGCGCACGCGGTGATCGCGCCGTACGACGCCTACGGCACGGCGGACGGGGGCCGGGTGCTGCTGTCGGTGCAGAACGACCGGGAGTGGCGGCGGCTGGCCGAACAGGTGATGGGCCGGCCGGAGCTGGCGACGGACCCGGCGTACGCGACGAACGCGGCGCGGGTGGCGCACCGGGAGCGGACGGACGAGCTGGTGGCGACGGCGCTGGCCGCGCTCGGCACGGACGAGGCGCTGGCGCTGCTGGAGGGCGCGGGGATCGCCTGTGCGCGCCTGCGGGACGTCCGGGAGGTGGCGGAGCACCCGCAGCTCGCGGCGCGGGACCGGTGGCGGGAGGTGGGGTCGCCGGTGGGGCCGCTGCGGGCACTGCTGCCGCCGATCACCCTGCCGGGTGGGGACACCGCACGGATGGGCGACGTCCCCGCGCTCGGCCGGCACACCGGGGCGCTGCTGCGTGCCGTGGGGATGACGGACGACGAGATCGCAGCCTTGCGCCGGGACGGTGTGGTGGCCTGAGCGCGGGTCCGGGAAAGCGGCCCCCGGGGAGCGCCCGTACCGGTCAGTGACCGCCGAACAGGGTGCGGCGGAGCCGGCGCAGCGGGGCGAAGAGCGAGACGCGGCTCACCCGGACACCCGTGGCACTGGGGCGGTGCGCGGGCTCGCGCGCGGTCAGCTCACGCATCAGCGAGGTCGCCTCGGCCGTCTTCTGCTGCGGCACGGCGGGACCCGCCAGCACCGCGAGGTGCCGATCGAGGCGCGTGCTGGTCGCGCTGCTACCGCAGGTGATCGCAGGGACCCTCGCCCTGTTGCGCACAGTTATCTGTTCCATGTCACTCCCCACCCGTACGAGTCCACCCGGCCCGGGCAGGGTAACCCTATCGCTCCCTCGGAGCACTCGTGCATCGCGGTCACAGGAATCACCTTCCCCGTAAGGGTGTTGACGATCCTCCCTCGATTACTCTCCGAATCCGACCGATTCCAGGGCGAGTTGGACAACGGGTTTCGTGGTGGGCCGATCTGATCCTCCCTCGGGTTCGACCGTCACGGCGAGTGATGCCGCCGCCCTGTCCAGGCCCGACACGACCAGCGGTGTGCCGCCGTCGAACAGGCCCAGGGAGCGCGGTTGCGCATGGGGGCGCATGACCCATAGCTGATGCACTCGTTCCCCGGACGGCTCGTCGTACCCGCGCAGGGTCACCACAGCACGCCCCGCGGACACGGAAGCGATCACTCCGATCGTGCCGCCGTGTTGGTCCCGGCCGGACGCCGCGCGGGCGTCCCCGGCGGCCAGGACGTGGGCGATCTCACGTGCCCGGTCCCGCTCCGCGGCCAGTTGGTCCCGGGTCCGGTCCGCCTGGACGGCGAAGAGCGCGGCGACGACGAGGGCCGCGGCGGCGGTCACCGTCGCGAACGGCACGAACAGGGGGCGCGGGCGGGACCTGCGCGCGCGGGCGGGCGGCGGTCGCGTGCCCCAGACGTGCGGCGGCAGCCGCGGGGCGTGCGCGGCGGCCGGAGCCGGCTCCTGCGGTGTGGTGCGTACGGCCGACAGGACGCGCTCCCGCAGGCCGGGCGGGGCGGGTTCGGCCGCCGACCAGGCCAGCCGCACCGCGTCCTCGGCCAGTGCCCGCACCTCGGCGGCGCACCGCCCGCAGCGGGCCAGGTGCCGCTCGAACCGGTGCCGTTCGCCGGGGCCGAGGGCGTCGAGCGCGTAGGGCGCGGCGAGGGAGTGGGGGTCCTCGCGGCCCAGGAGACGGTCCAGGACGCTCATGCCGCACCTCCGAGGCAGTCCCGCAGCCGGGTCAGGCCGTCCCGCATCCGGGTCTTGACCGTGCCCAGCGGCAGCGACAGCCGCTCGGCGACCTCACGGTAGGTGTAGCCCTCGTAGTAGGCCAGGGTGACCGACTGCCGCTGCAGGGCGGTGAGCCGGTGCAGGCAGCGGCGCACCCACTCGCGTTCGAGCCCGGCCTCCACCTCCTCGGCGACCTGGTCGAAGGCGGGTGCCCGGGCGCGCAGCGCCTCCCGCTGCTCCCGGTCGACGGCCGCCCGGGCACTGCGCACCCGGTCGACGGCGCGCCGGTGGGCGAGGGTGAGCACCCAGGCGAGGGCGCTGCCGCGCCGGGGGTCGAACCGTCCGGCGGACCGCCAGAGTTCGAGCAGCACCTCCTGGGCCACCTCCTCGGACTGGGCCGGGTCCCGCACCACGCGTTTCACCAGTCCGAAGACCGGGCCGGACACCAGTGCGTAGAGATCCTCGAAGGCCTGCTGGTCGCCGCCCGCCACGCGCAGCAGAAGCTCGTCCGCCTCCACCCGCTCCCCCTCCCTCCCTGTCACCTCTCGGACGGGAGTACGGATCGGCGGGCCGAAAACGCGGGTCGGCCCCGGGGAAATGACGGGGCGAAAAATTTTCCCCGGCCGACCAATCCGGCCGGCGGTCCGCCGCGAATCCCCGGCGTCAGGCACATCGGCACGGAGGACGGACGGCATGACAGCTATCTCCAGGAGCGGGGCGGGACGCGGCGTCGCCGCCCTCGTGTGTGGCGCGCTGGCCGCCGGGGGGCTCGCAGCCGCCGGCGTGGCCGCGCTGGGGCCGGGGGAGGCCGCCGCCTCCAGTCACCGGGAGGCGCCGCTGATCTCGGGCACCCCGCAGTACGACACCACGGACCTGTACGCGTTCGTGAGCCCCGACCGGCCGGACACCACGACGATCGTCGCCGACTGGATTCCCTTCGAGGAGCCGGCCGGCGGGCCGAACTTCTTCCTCTTCGCGGAGGACGCCCAGTACGACCTGCGGGTCGACAACGACGGTGACGCGCGGGAGGACCTGGTGTTCCGCTACACCTTCCGCACCCACGTCAAGGACGGGAACACCTTCCTCTACAACACCGGCCCGGTCGAGAGCCTGGACGACCCCGACCTCAACGTCACCCAGAGGTACGACCTGGAACTGATCCGGCTGGAGAACCTGCACGCGGTGTCCCGCACGAAGATCGCCACCGGTGTGCCGGTGGCGCCGTCGAACGTGGGCAAGGCGTCGATGCCGGACTACGGGAAGCTGCGCCGGCAGGCCGTGCACCGCCTGGCGGGCGGCGCCCAGACGTTCGCCGGGCAGGCGGACGACCCGTTCTTCCTGGATCTGCGCGTCTTCGACCTGCTGTACGGCGGGAACCTCACCGAGGTCGGCAACGACACCCTCAAGGGCTACAACGTCAACTCCATCGCCCTCCAGGTGCCGACCCACATGATCACCGAGTCGGCGCACCAGCCGGTCGTCGGCATCTGGACCACCACCCAGCGCCGCACCGCCAAGGGCGGGTTCACCCAGGTGTCCCGGCTGGGCAACCCGCTGGTGAACGAGGTCGTCAACCCGCAGAAGGACAAGGACGTGTTCAACGCGTCCACCCCCCGGGACGACGCGAGGTTCCTGAAGAACGTCACCGGCCCGGAGCTGCCGAAGCTGATCGAGGCGATCTACAAGATCAAGGCCCCGGCCGAGCCCCGCAGCGACCTCGTCGACGTCTTCCTGAAGGGCGTGCCGGACCTCAACCAGCCGCCGCACGTGACCCCGGCCGAGCAACTGCGCCTGAACACCTCCGTCAAGCCCGCGAAGCACCCCGAGCGGCTCGGCGTGCTCGACGGCGACACCGCGGGCTTCCCGAACGGCCGGCGGCTCACCGACGACGTGATCGACATCGCCCTCCAGGTCGTGGAGGGCGAACTGGTCGGCGCCGAGAACGACCTGGGGGACGCGGTCGACGCCAACGACCGCGCGTTCGAGAAGGCGTTCCCGTACGTCGCCCTTCCGACGGAGGGTTCGCGCGGCCCGCTCGCCAAGGGCACCTCGGGTGACGCGGACGTCCGCAGCGGGCTGGCCGACGCCCTGTCCCCGGCCGGTTCCGCCGGGGACGACGACACACCGCTCATCGCCGCCTCGGCGGGCGCCGGCGCGGTGGGCGTGCTGCTGATCGGCGCGGGGCTCGCCTGGTGGCGCCGCGGCCGGGGCCGCGCCTACTGACGGTCCCTCCCGAACCGGCGCGGCCCGCTCCCTCCCCAACCCCCACGGCGCGGGCCGCGCCACCCCCGCTGCCCCCTTCCTTCCGTCCCGTTGTCCAGCCGCCGCACGAGGAGAGGCATGGTCCCCCGCACGACCGACGACACCACCGAGCGGCCGCCCCGGCGCCCGCACCGCACCGCCCGGCTCGCCGGCTGCGCCGCCCTGCTGGCGGTCGCCCTCACGGGAACGTCGATCGCGGTCGGCGACGTCCGGGACGCCGGGCGCCGGCCGGTCCCCCCGGCGGCGGTCTCCCCGGCCCTGCTCGCCCACGGCGACCCGGACACGGTCGTCACCGCGCTCCAGGCCCACCTGCGCGCCCAGCCACGGGACCCGGCCGGCTGGGCGACCCTGGGACTGGCGTACGTGGAACAGGCGAGGACCTCCGGCGACCCGTCGCGCTACCCGCGGGCGGAGCGGGCCCTGGACCGCTCGCTCGCCCTGCGCCCCGGCGACGACCAGGCCCTCGCGGGCCGTGCGGCCCTGGCCGCCGCCCGGCACGACTTCACCGGTGCGCTGCGCGACGCCGGCCGGGCCCTGGAGCGCAACCCGTACAACGAACGGGCCCTGTGCACCCGGATCGACGCCCTCGTCGAACTCGGCCGCTACACGGAGGCCGCGCGGGCCGCCGACCTCGCCGACACCCGGCGGCCGGGAGTACCCGTCTTCACCCGGTACGCGTACGTGCGGGAGCTGCGCGGCGACGTCCGTACGGCCCGCCGGGTCCTGGCGCAGGCGCTGCGCTCGGCCACCGCGCCCGGCGACGTGGCGTACGTGGCCACCGCGCTCGGCCGGCTCGCCTTCGACCAGGGCGAGCACACGGCCGCGCTGCGCCACTACGCCCGCGCTCTCGCCGCCGACGACACCCACCTGCCCGCGCTGGAGGGCCGGGCACGCGCCGAGGCGGCGCGGGGCGACCGGGCGGCGGCGATCCGGACGGCCCGGCAGGTCGTCGCCCGGGCCCCGCTGCCCGGCCCGCTGGTGCTGCTCGGCGAGCTGTACGAGGAGGACGGCGACGGGGCCGCGGCGCGCGAGCAGTACGCGCTGGTCGACGCCTGGACGGCGCTGGCCCGTGCGGGCGGCCTCAACCCCGACCTGGACACCGCCCTCGCGGCGGCCGACCACGGCGACGCGCGGACGGCACTGCGCGCGGCCCGCGCCGAGTGGCAGCGCCGCCACAGCGTGCACACCGCCGACGCCCTCGCCTGGGCACTGCACCGCAACGGACGGGACGCGCAGGCCCTCGCCCTCGCCCGCCGGGCCACCGCGACCGGCTACCGCAACGCCGCGTTCCACTACCACCGCGGCATGATCGAGCGCGCCCTGGGCCGCGACCGGGAGGCCCGCACCTCCCTCACCCGGGCCCTGGAGCTGAACCCCGGCTTCTCCCCGCGGGGCGCCCGGGAGGCCCGGGCGGCGCTGAAGAGCCTGGGGGCCACCGCGTGAGACTCCGTCACCTCGCCGCGTCCGCACTGGCCGCCTGCGCGCTCGTGCTGCTGCCCGCCGGTGCAGCCGGCGCCCATCCGCTGGGCAACTTCACCGTCGGCCAGTACGACGGGCTCGTCGCCGCCCCCGGGCGGCTGCACGTCGAGCACGTCGAGGACCTCGCCGAGATCCCCGCGGTCCAGGCCGGACCGGACGTCGAGCGGCTGGGCCTGGACGGCTGGGCCCGGCAGCGCTGCGCGCGGGCCGCGCGGGACAGCCGGCTCACCGTCGGCGGGCGGAGCGTCGCGCTCAGCGTCGTCTCCGGCTCCGGACGGGTCCGGCCGGGACAGGCGGGCCTGCGCACCCTCCGCGTGGAGTGCCGGCTGACGGCTCCGCTGCCCCGCGGCGGGCGGACCGCCGTCGGTTTCCGCAGCGCGGACGTCGGCACGGGCTGGCGCGAGATCACGGCCCGCGGCGATCGCACCACCCTGACCGCGTCCGACGTGCCCGAGGAGTCGGCGTCCCGGGAACTGACGCGCTACCCGCAGGAGTTGCTGTCCTCCCCGGCCCGGACCACCACGGCCTCCCTCCGGCTGCGCCCCGGCGGACCCGCCCTGGCCGGACGGGAGCGGGACGGCGACGCGCCCGCCGCGTCCGTGCTGCCGCGCGGCGCCGACCGGTACACCCGGGCGCTGGACTCCCTGGTCTCCCGCCATGACCTCACCCCCGGCTTCGCCGCCCTCGCCCTGGCCGTCGCGCTGGGCCTCGGCGCGCTGCACGCGCTCGCCCCGGGGCACGGCAAGACGCTGATGGCGGCGACGGCGGTGGCGCGCGGCGGCCGGGCGCGGCCGCGGGACGTGCTGCCGCTGGCCGCGTCGGTGACCGTCACCCACACCCTCGGCGTGGTCGCCCTCGGCCTGCTGGTCACGGCGGGCTCCGCGGCGGCGCCCTCGGTGGTCGCCTGGCTGGGCATCGCGAGCGGCGCCCTGGTGTCGGCGGCCGGAGTGGGCCTCGTACGCCGGGCCTGGCGCAGCCGCGGACACGGACACGGGCACCCCCACGGGCACGGACACCCCCACGGGCACGGGCACGGGCACGGACCCCACGGGCACGGACACGGACCCCACAGGCATGGGCATCCCCACGGGCACGGGCACGGCCCCGGAGACGAGCTCCACCCCCACCCGCACCCCCACCGCCCGTCCCTGCGCGGCACCCTCTTCCTCGGGTTCGCCGGGGGGCTCGTGCCCAGCCCGTCCGCCGTCGTCGTGCTCGTCGGCGCGGCGGCGCTCGGCAAGGCGTGGTTCGGGCTGCTGCTCGTCCTCGCGTACGGCGCGGGGCTGGCCCTGACGCTCACCGCGGCCGGGTTCGCCGTGTTCCGGCTGGGCGCGGGCGCGGCCCGGGCGCTGCGGCCCACCGGCCGGCTGACGGCGGCGCTGCGGCGCGCCGTGCCGCTCGGGTCGGCGTCCGTCGTGGTGGCCCTGGGGGCCGGACTGGTGCTCAAGGGGGCGACAACCGCACTCGGCTGAGCCGCTTTCGTGGAGAACAGGACTTCCGCCCGGATGAGAGGAGGGGGCGCCCGTGTCCGACGTACCGGGCCGTGAACGGCTGATCGCGGGTCGCTACCGGCTGCTGTCCCCCCTCGGCGAGGGCGGCATGGGCACCGTGTGGCGGGCCCGTGACGAAGTGCTGGGCCGCGAGGTCGCCGTCAAGGAGGTGCGTGCCCCGGCCGGGCTGCCGGGATCCGACGTGGAGCGGATGTACGCGCGGCTGGAACGGGAGGCGTGGGCCGCCGCGCGGGTCGCGCACCGCAATGTGGTGACGGTCTACGACGTGGCGGCCGAGGAGGGCCGCCCGTGGGTCGTGATGGAGCTGGTGCGGGGCCTTTCGCTGGCCGAAGTGCTGGAGGCGGAGGGCCCGGTGGCCCCGCGGCGGGCGGCGCACGTCGGCGCGGAGGTGCTGGCCGCCCTGCGGGCCGCGCACGCGGCGGGGGTGCTGCACCGGGACGTGAAGCCGGCGAAACGTGCTGCTGTCCGACGACGGCCGGGTGGTGCTCACCGACTTCGGGATCGCCATGGTCGAGGGCAGCTCCGCGCTCACCATGACCGGCGAGGTGGTCGGCTCCCCGGAGTTCCTCGCCCCGGAGCGGGCGCTGGGCCGCACACCCGGCCCCGAGTCCGATCTGTGGTCGCTCGGCGTACTGCTGTACGCGGCTGTGGAGGGCCGTTCGCCGTTCCGGCACGACACGCCCATCAGCACCCTGCGGGCCATCGTCGACGAGGAGTTGCCGCCGCCGTGCCGGGCGGGTCCGCTGGGTCCGGTCATCGAGGGCCTGCTGCGCAAGGAGCCGGGCCGGCGTCCGCCGGCCGAGCACGCCGAGCGGGAGCTGCGGCTGATCGGTGCCGGGGGCACCCCGTCCGGAGGCGGCGCGGCGGGCGGGGACACGGTCGCGACACCGCCGTACGCGCCGTACGGCCCGGCCGCCCCGGCGTCCGCCCCGCCGCCGCGGAAGCCGTCCGGCCGGAGCGGCCCGGACCCCGGGCCGCCGCCCCGCCGCCGGGCCGCGGTCGCGGTGGCCGCGGGTCTGGCGGTGCTGGTGCCGGCGCTCACGGGGCTGACGTACGCGCTGCTGAACAGCGGGGACGCGGCTGCGGGCGGGCCGCCGACGGCCGCTCCGACGGCGCGGCGGAGCACGCCCGGCCCGGCGCGGGAGGACACTGCCGGAAACCCGCCGGCTCCGACGCCGTCCGCGGCACCGGGCCGGAGTGCGAGGCCGGGCGACAGCGGTCCTTCCGGATCCCCGCCGCCGCAGTCGGTGACGGTGACCGTGACGGGTGCCCGCACCGGGTACTCCGGCCCGTGTCCGCCCCCGCCCGCGCACGCGCCCGAGTTCACGGCGACGTTCACGGTGGGCAGGGTGCCGGCGGAGGTCGTGTACCGGTGGGTGGGTGAGGACGGGGAGCCGTTCGACGGGGGCTGGAAGACGCTGTCGTTCCCGGCGGGCGGCGACCGCACGGGGCAGGACCGGGTGACGGTGACGACGTACGACGACAGCGGGACGTTCGAGGACGCCATCGGGGTGGAGGTCCGCGCGCCGGTGCACGCCGCCTCGGAGAAGGTGCCGTTCTCGGTGAGCTGTGCGGCGGAGACCCCGTCGGACGGGGTCTCCGCTTCGCCGGGTGTGTGAGGTCTCACCCGGCGGGTGGGCGCCGGCCCGGTGCGTGAGGAGTCCACCGGGGGCGTGCAGGGTCCACAGGGGGCGTGGGGTGCCGGGCCCGCGGGTCAGGCCGCGCTGCGGAACACCGGCAGGTAGCCACCGGAGTGCCCGCTCGCGGTCGGGTGGTACGACTCGCTGATGTTCAGCCAGTTGACGCTGTGGAGCCAGGAGCTGCCGGAGCAGATCTCGTGGCCGGTGAAGGTGGAGCGGACGTCACCGAAGGTGAAGCCGTGGTCCATGGCACGCTTCTCGATCGCGGCGTTCAGGTGGTCGGACGCCTGGTTGATGGCGCTGCGCTTGGCCTCGGACAGGCCCAGGCACGTGGCGCCGAGCTTGTAGAAGCGGGGGTAGCCGAGCACGACGACATGCGCGGAGGGCGCCTTGGCGCGGATCGCCGAGTACACGGCGTCGAGCTTGCCGGGCAGGGTGGAGTCGACGTAGGCCCTGGCGGTGTTGATGCGGCTGATGCAGGTGCTGTCGGACTGGGTGACACAGGTCGTCATGACGTCGCCGAAGCCGGCGTCGTTGCCGCCGACGCTGATGGACACGAGGCCGGTGCCGGTGCCGAGCGGGGCGAGCTGGTTGTTGCGGACGTCGTCCGTGCGGGCGCCCGCGCAGGCGGTGAAGTGGAAGGACGAGGGGGCGTTGGCGGCGGCCCACAGCTGGGGGTACGCCTTGGTGCTGCGCTTGCAGTCGCCGCTGGAGCTGATGTAGCTGCCCGCGCCGAGGCCGGAGGAGTAGGAATCGCCGAGTGCCACGTAGCCGGTGGCCGCGGCTTCGGTCGCGTGGGCCCCGGTGACTCCGGTGAGCGTCGCTGCGACGCCGAGGAGGGCCGCGCTCAGGTATGCGACAAGTCGGGAACGTCTCATGGAACCTCCCTTTAGCAGGATCTCCGCCACAACCGTGGTACCAACTACGCGTGTTGACGGGAAGTGTCCATGCCAAGTCTTTCGTGTGCGTTCGAGGCCGCTTCCAGAACTGTTCCCGATCGCTTTTCAGACCGTTAGGGGTCACTTCCGGTCCGATCCCCGACCGCACCCCTGCCCTTGATTTCGCGTACATGACAGATTTGTTGACGGGTGCTCAACTCCCTTGTTCCCCGCACCCGGAGCGCCCACGCTTGATCCAGGCCCGCGGCGGTACGCCCCGCTCCGGGCCGTGTGCGCGAGCACGCGCACATCCCCCACAGACGCAGCGCCCCACCGGGCGCGCGCCGCCCAGAGGAGGACTCCCTCGTCATGGCACACCTGCGGAGCAAGAAGGTGCGGCTCGCCGCGATAACCAGCATGGCCACCGCCGCACTCGTGGGCGGGCTCACCGCCCTCCCCGCCCAGGCCGCCCCGGCCCAGGGCACCGTGCTCGCGGCCGGCTCCCCCACCGCGATCAAGGACAGCTACATCGTCACCCTCAAGCAGGGCGCCGGCTTCAAGGCCGCGTCGGGCCAGGGCAAGGACCTGATCGAGGAGTACGGCGGCGCGGTGCGCCAGACGTTCGGCAGCGCGCTGAACGGCTACACCGCCACCCTCTCCGCGACCGAGGCGAAGAGACTCGCCGCCGACCCGGCCGTGGCCGCCGTCGAGCAGAACCAGCGCGTCTCCGTCGACGCCACCCAGTCCAACGCCCCCTGGGGCCTGGACCGCATCGACCAGACCTCGCTGCCGCTCTCCGGCACCTACACCTACCCGGACAGCGCGGGCACCGGCGTGACCGCCTACGTCATCGACACCGGCGTGCGCATCACCCACTCCCAGCTCACCGGCCGCGCCGTCAACGGCTACGACGCCGTCGACGGCGACACCACCGCCCAGGACGGCAACGGCCACGGCACCCATGTGGCCACCACCATCGCGGGCTCGACCTACGGCGTCGCAAAGAAGGCGAAGATCGTCGCGGTGCGGGTGCTGAACAACAGCGGCTCGGGCACCACGGCCGGCGTGATCGCGGGCATCGACTGGGTGACGAAGAACCACTCCGGCCCCTCGGTCGCCAACCTGTCCCTCGGCGGCGGCGTCTCCAGCACGCTGGACACGGCGGTGCGCAACTCCATCGCCAGCGGGGTCACCTACGCGGTCGCGGCGGGCAACAGCAACGCCAACGCCTCCTCCTTCTCCCCGGCACGGGTCGCCGAGGCGATCACCGTCGGCGCCACCACCAGCACCGACGCCCGCGCCAGCTACTCCAACTACGGCTCGGTGCTGGACATCTTCGCCCCGGGCTCCTCCATCACGGCCGGCTGGCACACCAGCGACACCGCGACGAACACCATCTCCGGCACCTCGATGGCGACCCCGCACGTCGCCGGCGCGGCGGCGGTCTACCTGGCCGGGCACCCGTCCGCCACCCCGGCGCAGGTCGCCGCGGCACTGACCGCCGGCGCGACCACCGGCAAGGTGACCAGCCCCGGCAGCGGCTCCCCGAACCGCCTGCTGAAGCTCGTCCCGTGACCCACCCGCGGCCGAGTTGACCCGGTGTTCCCCGGAGGTGCGCGGCGCCTGCGGGGAACACCGGCGCGGTCTTGACGTCCCCTCGGCCCTGCGCCACATTGAAGCCCTCCATCCGGCGCTCCGGGGGGCACAGTCGCCCATGCAGACCAGTCGCAGCACCACCGGTCCAGGCGGACCGGACACGACGGACGGGACGGACCCGGCGGACGGAACGGATCCGGCGGACGGGACGGACGGCGCCGAACGGACGCGGTCGGGGCCGGCCAGGGACCTGACGGCACTGCTCGCGGGCGCCGCCACCGCCGCCGGCGCGCTGGGCGCGCTGCTCGCGTTCACCGGCCAGGAGTCGCCGCTGCGCGGCCCGTTCGCGCTGTTCTTCCTGATCGCGGCGCCGGCCGCGGCGATCGCCGCCGCGCTCACCGGCCTCGAACCCCTGGGCCGCGCCGTCGCCGCGCTGGCGGGGGCGATGGCCGTCGACCTGCTGGTGGCCCAGGTCATGCTGGCCACGCGCCACTGGTCGGTACGCGGCGGGCTGGTGGCCGTGACCGCGTTCAGCGCCCTGGTGCTCCTGCTGGTCGCGGCACGCCGGGCGCACGACCGCAGACCGAGCGGACGGGGCCGGTGACGTGGACATCCGTGTGCACCGCCCCGGGGAGCTGACCGCCGCGGACCGGGCCGCGTGGTCCGCGCTCCAGGCCGGGGCGCGTCCGCACGGCGCGCCGGAACTGGGCAACCCGTTCCTGTCCCCCGAGTTCGCCCTCGCGGTGGGCCGGTACCGGCGCGGGGTGCGGATCGCCGTGCTCCGGGAGGAGGGCGATCCGGTCGCGTTCCTCCCCTTCCAGCGGTCCGCCGCCGGGGTGGGCCGGGCGATCGGTCTGGGCGTCTCCGACGCGCAGGGCGTGGTGCACCGCCCCGGCTTCACCTGGGACGCCCGGGAGCTGCTGCGCGCCTGCGGGCTCGCGGTCTGGGAGTTCGACCACCTGGTCGGGGGCCAGCGGCCGTTCGAAGCCGGGATCACCGGCACCTTCCCGTCCCCGGTCGTGGACGTCGACCAGGGCTACGACACCTATCTCGCCGGGCTGCGCGAGCGGTCGCCGAAGTTCACCCGGACCACGCTCGCCAAGGAGCGCAGACTGGGACGCGACGCCGGGGAGGTCTCCTACGTGCACGACGAGCGGGACCCGGCCGTGCTGCGCACGCTGACGCGCTGGAAGTCGGCGCAGTACCGGCGCACCGGGCGCAGCGACCGCTTCGCCCAGGACTGGATCACCGGCCTGGTCCACCGGCTCTTCCACACCCGCACCGACCGGTTCGCCGGGATCCTGTCCGTGCTGTACGCGGGCGGCAGGCCGGTCGCGGCCCATTTCGGGCTGCGCGGCGAGCGGATCCTCGCGTGCTGGTTCCCGGCGTACGACCCGGCGTTCGCCAGGTACTCCCCGGGCCTGGTCCTGCACCTGCGGATGGCCGAGGCGGCCGCCGCCGACGGCATCGCCTACCTGGATCTGGGCCGGGGGCGGAAGGAGTACAAGGAGTCCCTGAAGACCCGGGACCTCGCGGTGTCCGAGGGGTGGGTGACGCGCCGTCACCCGGTGGCGTTCGGGCACCGGGCACGGCGGGCCCCGGTGCGGGCCCTGCGCAACGCGGTGGTCTCCCGGCCGGAGTTGTCGGAGCCCGCCGACCGGCTGCTGAAGTGGGCGGGAAGGATCCGCTCGGGCCGGCCGTGAGGAGAAAACCGCCGGAAACGTCAGGTTCCGTCCCAAGCCTTGCCATAGGGGCTCATGCATCAATACCGTCGTACATCTCACTCGCATCGACCACCACCCAGCGGGCCGGGGGAGGGCTCAAGCCGCGGTGGTGCCGGTGCGAGGCGCGGTAGGGGGGTGCCGTGTCCGGCCGGCGTGCGTCCGCACGGGCGACCGGGACGTGCCGCGCAACCGGCTGCCGTCCCACGGCACCGGCGAGTTGTGCCAGTGACGCAACCCCCCTTTCGAACCGGACACACAGCCGGGCCGCCCCAGGGGCGGGCGGTCCACCGGACGAGAGGGACCGAACCCATGAGCAGTTCAGCACTGCGCCGGGCGGCCGACGACGGACCGGCCGGGGCGACCGCGTACCGGCCGATCTCCTCCCACCTGGCCATCGCGCCGCCCGTGAGCGTGGTCATCCCCGCCATGAACGAGGCCGAAAACCTTCCCTACGTCTTCAAGACCCTGCCCGGCTGGATACACGAGGTGGTCCTGGTCGACGGCAACTCGACCGACGCCACCGTCGAGGTCGCCCGTGACCTGTGGCCCGGTGTGAAGGTCGTCCGGCAGCGCGGCACGGGCAAGGGGGACGCCCTGATCAGCGGGTTCGCGGCCTGCAGCGGCGACATCATCGTGATGGTCGACGCCGACGGCTCGGCCGACGGCAACGAGATCGTGTCGTACGTCTCCGCCCTGGTCTCGGGCGCGGACTTCGCCAAGGGCTCCCGCTTCGCCAACGGGGGCGGCACCGACGACATGACCTTCGTCCGCAAACTCGGCAACCGCACCCTGTGCGCCGTCGTCAACCGCAAGTTCGGCGCCCGCTACACCGACCTGTGCTACGGCTACAACGCGTTCTGGCGGCGCTGCCTGGACGAGATCGACCTGGACTGCACCGGCTTCGAGGTGGAGACCCTGATGAACGTCCGGGTGGTCAAGGCGGGCCTGAGGGTGCAGGAGATACCGAGCCACGAGTATCTGCGCATCCACGGCACCAGCAACCTCAGCGCCGTGCGCGACGGGCTGCGGGTGCTGCGCGTCATCCTGCGGGAGCGCTCCAACCGGCGGGCCCTGCGCCGCCGGGCGCACGCCTCGCCACTGCTGGACGCCGTGCGGGGAGAGGCGTCTTGAGCGGTACGGGGGGCGGGACCCCGGGCGCGCCCGCGATCTCCGTCGTGATCTGCGCCTACACCGCGGACCGCTGGGAGGAGATCCGCGCCGCGGTCGCCTCGGTGCGGGCGCAGTCCCGGCCCGCGCTGGAGATCCTGCTGGTCGTCGACCACAACCGGGCGCTGCGGGACCGGCTGGCCGGGGAGTACGAGGCGGCCGGGGACGTGCGGGTGCTCGCCAACGCGGGCCCCCGCGGGCTGTCCGCCGGGCGCAACACCGGCATCGCCGCCTCGCACGGCGAGGTGATCGCCTTCCTCGACGACGACGCCGTCGCCGAACGGGACTGGCTGCGCCACTTCGCCGAGGGCTACGCGGACCCGCGGGTGCTGGCGGTCGGCGGCCGTACGGTGCCCGTCTGGGCGTCGGGCCGCCGTCCCGTCTGGTTCCCGGAGGAGTTCGACTGGGTGGTGGGCTGCACCTACAAGGGCCTGCCGCCCGGCCGGGTGCGGGTGCGCAACGTGCTCGGCGGGAACGCCTCCTTCCGCCGGACCGCGTTCACCGCGGCGGGCGGCTTCGCCACCGGCATCGGCCGTGACGGCGGCAGGCGTCCGCTGGGCTGCGAGGAGACGGAGCTGTGCATCCGGCTCACCCGGGCGGTGCCCGGCGCGGTCCTGCTGATCGACGACCGGGCGGTCGTCCACCACCGGGTGCCGGCGGGGCGCGAGCGGTTCGGCTACTTCCGCACGCGGACGTACGCCGAGGGCCTGTCGAAGGCGCTGGTCGCCCGGAGCGTCGGCGCGGGCAAGGGACTGGAGTCGGAGCGGCGGTACGCCGGGCGGGTGCTGCCCGCCGGGGTGGCGCGCGGGCTGCGCGACGCGCTGCTCGCCCGGCCGGGCGGCGCGGGGCGGGCCGGGGCGATCGTCGCCGGCGGGCTGGCGGCGGCCGGCGGGTACGTCGTGGGGAGCGTGCGGGCGCGCCGGGGCGGGGCCGCGTTCGCCGCGGCGCCGGCCGCGGGAGTGGGCGGATGACCGCGGACACCGGCGTGCCGGTCCTGATGTACCACGCGGTGGCGTCCGACCCGAACGACGCGACGCGCGCCCTCTCGGTCACCCCGGAGGCGTTCGCCGCCCAGATGGAGGTGATCGGCGACCTGGGCCTGACCCCGCTCACCACGGCCGCTCTGGCCGCCCGCTGGCGCGACGGCCGCCCGCTGCCGCCCCGCCCGGTCCTGGTCACCTTCGACGACGGCTACGCGGGCGTGCGCCGGCACGCCCTGCCCGTGCTCGCCGGGCACGGCTTCCCGGCCACGCTGTTCGTCTCCACCGGCTGGCTCCGCGGCCCGTACGACACCGGCGGCGCCCCGGACACCATGCTCGACTGGCGCGAGGTGCGCGAACTGGCCGACGCGGGGGTGGAGATCGGCGGTCACAGTCACCGCCACCCGCAGCTCGACCAGCTCGACGACGACGCCCTGCGGTTCGAGGTGGCCCACTGCCGCGACCTGCTCGCCGGTGAACTGGGCGCGCCTCCGGCGTCGTTCGCCTACCCGTACGGCTACTCGAGCCGCCGGGTGCGGCAGGAGGTGCGGGCGGCCGGGTTCGCGCAGGCGCTCGCCGTCGGCAACGGGCTGGCCCGGCGCCGTCAGGGGCCCTACGCGCTGCGCCGGCTCACCGTACGGCGCACCACCGGCACCGAGGAGTTCGCCCGGCTGGTCGAGGGCAGGGCGATCGCCCGCTCGTTCGCCGTCGACCGGGCCCTGACCAAGGGGTACGCCGTGGTCCGCGGAGCCCGGCGGATCAGCCGGAAGGCCGTCCGCGCCCGTGTCTGACACGACCGCCATGACGCAGCCCGGCACGTCCGCCGCCCCGGAGGAGGGGACGCGCGGGCGGCCGGGCGGCGGCCAGTTGTTCCGCAACGCCTACGCGCTGATGCTCAACACCGCGATCTCCGCGGTGCTGGGGCTGGGGTTCTGGCTGGCGGCGGCCCGCTACTACTCCGAGTCGGCGGTCGGCCAGGGCTCCGCCGCCATCGCCGCGATGAAGCTCCTCGCCGGGCTGACCGCGCTCACCCTGACCGGCACCCTGGCCCGGTTCGTCCCGGTCGCCGGGCGCGCCACCGGGCGGCTCGTCGTCGGCGCGTACGCGGGCAGTTCGCTGGTGGTGGCGCTGGCGGCCGTGGGTTTCCTGCTGACGCTGGAGCGGTGGGGGCCGTCGTACGGCTTCCTGGACGGACCGGTGAACGGGCTGGGTTTCGTGGCCGCCGTGATCGCCTGGAACCTGCTCACCCTCCAGGACGGGGTGCTGACCGGGCTGCGCAGCGCGCTGTGGGTGCCGGCCGGCAACACCGCGTTCTCCGCGGTGAAGCTGGGCCTGCTGGTCGCGTGCGCGGCGGCCGTCCCGACGGCCGGCGTCTTCGTGTCCTGGGCCGCGGCGACCGCCGTCTCGGTCCTCCCGCTGGGCTGGCTGGTGCTGCGGCGGCTGGTGCCCCGGCACGCCGCGGCCACCGGGGAGCACACCGGGCCGCCGTCCCCGAGGGAGATCGGCCGGTTCCTCGCGGGTGACTGCACCGGCTCGCTGTTCTCGCTCGCCGTGGTCCACCTGGTGCCCGTGATCGTGGCCACGCAGGTCGGTGCCGAGGACAACGCGTACTACTACGTCACCGCGACCATCGGCGGCACGGTCAGCCTGCTCGCCGTCAACATGGGCGCGTCGCTGACCGTCGAGGGTTCCCACGACCCGGGGCGGCTCGCCGCCGACACCCGCGCGGCGCTGCGCCGGATGGCCCGGATCATGCTGCCGGTCTGCGCGGTGCTGTTCTTCGGCGCGCCCTGGATCCTCGGCGTGTTCGGCGCGGGCTACGCGGACGCCGCCACCCCGCTGCTGCGCTGGTTCGCGGTCGGCGCGCTGCTGCGCGTGGTCACGGAGACGTACTTCGCGGTGCTGCGGGCGCGCGACCGCACGGCCGGGCTCGCCTGGCTCCAGGGCCTGCTGTGCGTCCTGGTGCTCGGGCTGACGATGCTGCTGCTCCCCCGGATGGGCCTGACCGGCGCGGGCGTCGCGGAGATCGTCAGCCTCTCGGTCATCGTGGCGATCGCCGCGCCCCGGCTGTACCGGACGGTGCGGGCGGCACCGCCCGGCGCCACCGGCCCCGGGGATCCGGCACCGGCCGGCGGGCCCGCCGGTCGGGGAGCGGACGCGGTGCCCGCCCCGGCCGCGGCCCGGCGGCCGGCGCCGGGCCGTGACGGCGTGGTGCCGTGCTGTCTGCTGATCCTCGCCCTGCTGCTGTACTGGGTGCCCGCCGTCCGGCTCGACGAGGCCGACCTGGACCGGATGGGCGGGCTCGGGCTGGTCTCCGTGCTGCCCGCCCCGACGCTGGCCGGCGCCGGGCTGCTGGTGGTGGTGTTCGCCCTGCTGCTCCGGCCGGGCCGGGAACGCCGGGCCCTGCTGCTGGTGACCCTGCTGGCCACCGTGGTGTCGCTGCACGCGCTGCCCGCCGTGATCGAGACGGAGCCGCGGTTCGCGACCGCCTGGCAGCACCTCGGCTTCCTGGACCACATCGACCGGACCGGCACGGCCGTGCCCGACCTGGACGCGCGCTGGAGCTGGCCGGGCTTCTTCGCGGTGGCCGCGTTCGCCGCCCGGGCCTGCGGGGCCGGCGACCTCACCGAGGTGATCCGCTGGTGGCCGACGGTGATCCAGCTGCTGTACCTGGCGCCGATGTTCCTGCTCACCCGCTCGCTGCGGGCGAGCCCGCGGGCGAAGTGGACCGGCGTGTGGCTGTTCGCGCTGAGCGGCTGGGTCGGCCAGGACTACTTCTCCCCGCAGGGCTTCACCTACCTCCTCCACCTCGTCCTCGTGGCGGTCCTGCTGGTCTGGTTCCGCGCCCCGCGCGTGATCTGGACGCGGCTGCGGCCCGGCGAGGCGGAGACCGAGCCGGCGGACCGGCGGCAGCGGGCGGTGCTGCTGCTCGTGGTGATCGGCCTGTTCCTGGCGACCGTGCCCGCCCACCAGCTCACCCCGTTCATGACGCTGGGCGTGGTCACGCTGCTGGTCGTCACCGGCCGCTGCGAACTGCGCGGCCTGCCCCTGCTGTTCGGCGTCGCGGTGGTGTCCTGGATCGGCTTCATGGCCGAGCCGTACTGGTCCGGGCACTTCGACGAGCTGTTCGGCGGGGTCGGCGGGATCGGCGGCAACGTGTCCTCGTCGGTGTCCGGCCGGATCGAGGGCGGCAGCTCCACCCACGCACTGGTGCTGTACACGCGGGTCGCGCTGGCCGGCGGGCTGCTGGCGCTGGCCTGCTGGGGCTGGTGGCGGCGGCGCGCCCACCGGTACCGCGAGCATGCGCTGCCGGTCCTCGCCCTCGTGCCGTTCCTCGGCTTCGCCATGCAGTCGTACGGCGGCGAGATGGCGCTGCGGGTCTTCCTGTTCGCGCTGCCCGGCGCGGCGCCGCTGGCCGCCCTCGCGCTGTTCCCGCGCACCGGTGCCGCCGCGAGGGAGCGGGAGAGGGCCCGGGGCCTCCTCGCCCCGCTGGCCGCGCTGACGGCCGGACTGGTGCTCATGGGCGGGTTCCTGGTGGCCCGCTGGGGCAACGAGCCGTTCGAGCGGATCCGGCCCGGCGAGGTCGCGGCCATGGAGTACGTGTACGCGCACGACGATCCGAGCGTGCGGCTGCTGTGGCTCAGCGACGACCCGCTCGAGAACGTGACACCGGCGATGCCGTGGGGGGCGCGGGACATGGAGAAGGTGGAGTACGTGCCGGCGCGGGCACCGGCCGACCCCGAGCTGGTGTCGGGGCTGGTGGAGTCGCTCGCGGACGCCGGCCCGAACTCGTACCTGATGGTGAACCGCGGTCAGGTCACCTATCTGACGATGGACGCCGGCTACGCCCCCGACTGGGAGCCCCGGCTGCTCCGCCACCTGGACCGGCGGCCGGAGCTGCGGAAGGTCTTCGCCGACGCGGACGCGACGGTGTACGCGCTGCGGGCGCGGCCCGCGGGCGCCGTGCCCGCGGCCGACCCCGGCCCGGCCGGGCCGCTCGTGTCCTGGACCCCGTGGACGGTGGTGGGCGCGCTCGCCGCGGCGGTGCTGATCGTGGTCCTCGCGGCGCGCGAGGTGCTGCGGGTCGCGATGCGGCCCGGGGTGCGGCGGCTGCGGTGGCTGCAGGACGGCTTCTGGTTCTCGCTGCCGCTGCTCGCGGTGCTGCTGGCCTCGCTGGTGCAGCGCTTCCTGACGCTCGTCTGACGGGCACCGCCCGGTCAGGCCGACGGGACGCCCGGCCAGGGCCTGTCGTTCGGATCACCCCGGCGTCGCGGGGCCTGGCCCGCGCATCCGCGGCGTTGTCGTCGGTCGCCGACGCTCCGCGTCGACAACGCTCCAGGTCAATACACCTAGCGGGCCAGCCACCTCACCTCGTACGCCCGGAGGCCGACGGCCCGGCCGTCGACCGTCGCGCGCAGCGCCCGGCCGCGGGTGTTGACGACGAGGATCGTCCGGCCGGTGGCGAGCACGCGGACCTCGGGGTCCGCGGTGACGCGGGCGTACGCCGTCCCCGGCGGGAAGGCGGCGGCGAACCGGGAGAGGAGGCCGTACATGGGCAGCTCCCCGCCGCCGTCCGCGGTGCCGGTCGGGGTCCACAGGCAGCCGGGGCATCCGGGGCCCCGCTCGGCCTGCGGGTTCCAGTAGAAGCCGGAGGAGGCGCCGCCCCGCACCATGGCGATCAGCCCGGCGGCCTGCACGGCGGTCCGGCGGGCCTCCGTCCAGCCGTGGCGCTGGTCGTCGGCGTCGGCGGGCTCCACGTAGTACTCGGCCCACCACAGCGGCAGCCCGCCGCCGGTCTGCCGGCGCACCCACTCCCCCACCGCGGTGAACTTGGCGGTGGCGGCGAACTCGTCGGGCCGCAGCTCGCCGTCCCGGGTGTAGCCGGAGCCGTCCACGACCACGAAGTCCGCGCCCGCCTTGTGCCGGTTCCAGTGGGCGAAGGCGTCCAGGACCCGCTGGTCCAGCGCGCCCCACGGGCCCCTCAGCGCGGCGGAGGCGTGCTCCTGGCGCGGGTCGAGGCTGTCCATGACCAGGTAGGGGCCGCCGACCATGATGTCCTCGTCGACGTCCTTCAGCGCCCGGTACACCAGGTTGTACATGCGGGTGTAGCCCTCGTGGTCCCAGCGCTGCGCGGCGTCGTTCCAGAAGCCCTTGAACTCGTTCCACACGATGAAGTGCCGTACGTCCGGGTACCGTTCGGCGACGGTCGCGGCCAGCGCGGCGAAGTCGTCGTAGTGCTCCGGCTCGGGCGCCGTCTCCAGCGCCTCCTGGCTCCAGTCGGTCCTCCCGGCCTCGCCGCCCTTCATCCAGTCCGGGGCGCAGCACAGGGTGATGACCGGGGTGGCGCCGGAGGCGCGCATGAAGCGGACCCGCTGGTCGAGGGCCGCGAAGTCGTAACGGCCCTTCGCCGGCTCGGGATTGTCGGCGCCCCAGCCCATGATGTGCTGGTTCTGCGGCAGCCGGCCGCCCCGCAGCCGTTCCTCGACGCGGGCGACGGCCCGCGGGCTGCCCGCGTCGGCGCTGAACCGGGTGTGGGTGAAGCCCCAGCCCACGTCCGGCTGCTGCCGTCCGCGCGGGGTGACGGGCGCGCCGTGCACCTCGTCGCCGCCGGACGTGGTCCCCCCGGTACCGGCGCCGCCGCCGGGAAGTATCCCGGCCAGGGCCACCAGCAGGGCCGCGACGGCCGCCGACACGCCGAGCAGCGCGGCCGGCCGCAGCCGTGCCCCCGCCTCCCGCCCATGACGTGCCATCGGTGCAACGGTAGCGGCGGGACCGGGCGGCGCGGCAGATGTCGGGCGGAGGCAGCGACGGCGCGGGCGGGCGGTGTTCCGGGGCGGGGGCGCGCGGTGCGACACTCCGCGCGCACCGTGGAAACCGGGTGCGTGAGGCGTCCCGGTGCCCGATCATGGCGGCATGTCCGCGAACCCACACGAGGCACTGCCGATCCGGCTCAACGTCGACGACAGCGACTCGCCCTCCGACGTCGTCGACGCGCTGTTCCTCGGCCGCTTCGCGACGGGCGAGCAGCCCTACTCGCACGCCGCGAACATCGACCGCGTCCGCTCCGGGGCGACCCTGCTGCCGCCGGACGCGCGCGTGCTGCGGGTGGCCCGCGACGACGACCGCAGCGCCACCCTCGCCGAGGGCGACGGCTGGACGGTGCTGGTGTCCCGCTGGAACCGGGGCGCCGACGTCACCGTGACGGCGACCAGCGCCGACCTGGCGGCGAAGGTGCTCCGCGAGGCGACCGAGGGCGCGGCCGACGAGCCGGAGCCGCAGCCGGAGAACGTCACGATGGGCTTCTGGTACGTCTCGCCGCGGCGCGGCCCGCACCGCACCACCCGGCAGATCTCCGCGGGCACCTGGGGCGAGGTGCGGCCCAACTACACCGCGCCGGTCGCCGAGGCGATGGACCGGCTGATGAAGACCACCCCGGAGGACATCGCCGGCCGGCTGCTCCTGCTGCACGGCCCGCCCGGCACCGGCAAGACCTCCGCGCTGCGCACCCTGGCCCGCTCCTGGCGGGACTGGTGCCAGGTCGACTGCGTGCTGGACCCGGAGCGGCTGTTCGGCGACGTCGGCTACCTGATGGACATCGCGATCGGCGAGGAGGACGCGGCGGGCAAGGGCCGGTGGCGGCTGCTGCTCCTGGAGGACTGCGACGAGCTGATCCGCGGCGAGGCCAAGCACACCGCGGGGCAGGCGCTGTCGAGGCTGCTGAACCTCACCGACGGGCTGCTCGGCCAGGGCCGCAACGTGCTGGTCGGGGTCACCACCAACGAGGACCTGGAGCGCCTGCACCCCGCCGTCGTCCGGCCCGGCCGCTGTCTGGCCCGGATCGAGGTGGGGCGGCTGACCCGGACGGAGGCCATCGACTGGCTGGGGCCGGAGGTCGCGGGCCGGGAGCGGGCCGTCGGGAGGGACGGGGCGACGCTGGCCGAACTGTACGCGCTGCGCCGGGGCACCTCCCAGACCGCGCTGCCGGAGCCGCGGGGCGGGTCGGAGGCGGGGCTGTACCTGTGATGCTTTGATGGGGGTATGCCTCTGCATGTCGGCACGTCGGGGTGGCAGTACAAGGACTGGAAGGGCGGGCTGTACCCGCCCGAGGTGCCCACACGGCGCTGGCTGGAGGTGTACGCGGAGCACTTCGCCACGGTGGAGATCAACAACGCGTTCTACCGGCTGCCGGCCCGGGAGACCTTCGAGGCGTGGCGGGACCGGGTGCCCGGCGACTTCGTCGTCGCGGTCAAGGCGAGCCGGTATCTGACCCACATCAAGCGGCTGAAGGACCCCGAGGAGCCGGTGGAGCGGCTGATGGGCCGCGCGGCCGGGCTCGGCGACCGGCTGGGTCCCGTCCTGCTGCAGCTGCCGCCGACCCTGCGCGCCGATCCCGGTCTGCTGGACGCCTGCCTGCGCCGCTTCCCGGCGTCGGCCCGGGTCGCCGTCGAACCACGGCACGAGTCCTGGTGGACGCCGGAGGTCCGCCGGGTGCTGGAGTCCCGGGGCGCCGCACTGTGCTGGGCCGACGTCCTGTCCCGCCCGGTGACCCCGCTGTGGCGCACGGCCGACTGGGGTTACGTGCGCTTCCACCAGGGCCGGGCCCAGCCGTGGCCGCGCTACGGACGGCAGGCCCTGGAGACCTGGCTGCGGCGCATCGCGGAGGCCTTCGACGACGGCCGGGACGTGTACGCGTACTTCAACAACGACCCCGGCGGGGCGGCCGTGCGGGACGCGATGGTGTTCGCCCGCGCGGCCGGCGCCCGGGGCCGCACGGTGACCCGCACCCCGTCCACGCTCGCCCCCGCACCCGGCGGCTGACCACGCCCCGCCCGGCGTCCGGCCCGCCCGCGCGCCGCGCGGCACCCGCCCCGCCCCGGGGCCGCCGCCCGTCGCGGTGCTCCGCAGGCCCGGAAGCCACCCACCGGGGCGCGCCGCCCTCCCGCCTGCCCGCCGCGCTCCCGGCCCGGGAGACCCGCCCGGCACCGGCCGCCCACCCCTGGCCATCACTCGTCCCGGACACGCCCGCCCGGAGCACTCCCCTCAGGGACACGCCGGCCGGCGATCACTCCCGGTGCCGGACACGCCGGCCCGCGATCACTCCCGGTACCGGACACGCCGGCCCGCGATCACTCTCCGTACGCCGCCCGCAGGGCGTCCCGTACCGCTGCCAGGGCACCGTCCCGGTCCGCTCCCAGCCGGCGGGCGCGCTCGGCGTACGCCTGGGCAGCCGACGCGAGCTCGCGCTCCGCCGCCGGGCCCGCCGCGGCGACGAACGTGCCGCCGCGGCCCCGGGTCTCGATCACGCCGTCCGTCTCCAGCGCCCGGTAGGCCTTGGCGACGGTGTTCGCCGCGAGCCCCAGCGACTCCGCCAGCCCGCGCACCGTCGGCAGCCGGTAGCCCACCGGCAGCTCCCCCGACCGCGCCTGTGCGGAGATCTGCGCCCGTACCTGCTCGTACGGCGGTACGGCACCCTCATCGATGTGGATCTTCAAGGTCACGGGGCCGATTCTCCCGTACCCCCCGGAAAATGGGAGGCACCCGGTCCCGTTCCCCGCGTAACCTGCGCCGTCATGACCGTCATCGTGCGTGAGCTGCGTCCCGGCGTACGGGCCGACGCCGCCGGCTTCGCGGAGGTCCGCAGTCTGGCCCTGCCGTACATCCCGCAGACCCCGGACTCCGTCCTGCACCAGCTCACCCACAGCCATCCCGACGCCCGCTTCCGGCAGTTCGTCGCCGAGGAGGACGGGGAGATCATCGGCACGGCCCAGGCCGGCCTCGCCCACGACAGCCCGCGGCCGGGGCAGGGGTACCTCAACGTGTACACGCACCCGGGACGGACCCGGCGCGGTGCCGGCTCGCTGCTGGTGCGCACCGCCGAGGAGTACCTGGCGGGGCTGGGCGCGACCCGCCTCTTCTCCTGGGTACCGGACGAGCCGGCGCACCGGGCCTTCGCCGAGCGGCGCGGCTACCGGCCCAGCCGCTCCGCGCACTTCCTGCGCCTGGACCTCGCGCACGGCACCCTGCCGCCCCGGCAGGACCCGCCGCCGGGGGTCGAGCTGCGCACGGCCGCCGACTACGCGGGCGATCCGCGTCCCCTGTTCGAGCTGGACGCGGAGGCGACGGCGGACGAACCGGGTGACATCGGAGCGCGGTTCACCGACTTCGAGGCGTGGGTCGAGGAGACCTGGAAGGACCCCCTGTTCGATCCGGAGCTGACGTCGGTGGCGGTCGCCGACGGCCGTCCGGTCGCGTTCAGCGCGGCCCGCACCGATCGCGCCCGCCGCCGCTACGGCTCCGCGATGACCGGCACCGCCCGCGCCTTCCGCGGCCGGGGGCTGGCCAGACTCGCCAAGAACGACTCCCTGCACCGGGCGCGCGCCGCCGGGTACACGGAGGCGTTCACCGGCAACGACACCGGCAACGGCCCGATGCTCGCGATCAACACGTGGTTCGGGTACCAGATCTGCGCCACGGAGGTGCGTCATGTCCGCGAACTCGGCTGAACCGGCGAACCGGGTGGACGTCGTCCTGCTCAAGGCCGGGCGGACGAAGATCCGCTACGCCGCCGAGCTGCTCGACGACGACGGGACCCGGGTGGCCGTCCGCGCCGCCTGGGCGGGTGGGGGCGTCCGCGACTTCGGCTTCGTGCGCTTCGAGCCGGGCGACGTCTTCACCGAGTACTACTGGCGCGACCGCTGGTACGCCGTGAAGGAGGTCCGCGCGGCCGACGGGACCCTGAAGGGCTGGTACTGCGACGTCACCCGCCCGGCCACCCGGACCGGCGCCGAGCTGGTCGTCGAGGACCTTGACCTGGACCTGTGGCGCTCAGCCGACGGGTCGGATGTGCGCCGCCTGGACGAGGACGAGTTCGCCGACAGCGGCCTCGCGGAGCGCGATCCCGAGGCCGCCCGGGCCGCACTGCGGGCGCTCGACGAGCTGGAGCGCCTGGCCACGGGCGCGGGCGGCCTGGAGTCCGTGCTGAGCTGAATCCGCCGCGAAGTCACGCCCGGTCACGGGCCGGTGACACACCGGCGCCCGGCGGCCACGCCGCGCAGTCGTCCGGTCACACCGGTTTGCCGTGGCCCCAACGGTGACACCCGCCACTGGCAACCGAATCGTGACAGCCGCCACAGACTATTCGGGCGGTGATGAGGAAGTCTCACCGAACGGGCCTACCTCCGTGAGAACGCGGAACACGGTAGTCCCACAAGGAGGCAGACATGCGCCGTGTGACCGTGCGGAAGCCCCTGAAGACGTCGGACGCGCGCCGGGTCCGCGAAGAGGCGGCCGACGAGCGCCCCGCCGGGCGGCCCGAGGTGCGCAAGGACATCGCGCGCACCTGGTGGCCCGAAAGCTAGTTCACAGCAGCTTGCGGTAGTGGATCCGGTCGTACGGCCCGTCGACGCGCCGTTCCACGGCCTCGTACCCGTACTTGGGGTAGATCTCCTGGTTCTCCCACATCATCGCGTTCGTGTAGAGCCTGATCTCGGACAGGCCGAGCACGCGCGCGTGGGCGTCGACGAACCGCAGCAGCCGTCGCCCCACGCCCCGGCCATGGGCGTCGGGGTGGACGGCGATGCTGTCGAGGAACAGATGGTCCGCGTACGCGTCCAGGACGACGAGGCCGGTCACCGGCTCCCCGGTGACGAACACCCGCCCCGCGGCCACGTCCGCCGCGTGGTCCGCCTCCATGGGCTGGGGCACCACCCCGATGCGGGCGATGTAGTGCCGGTAGGCCGCGTCGGTCACGGACTTCACGGCGGGGATGTCGGCGCCGGCGGCCGGCCGGATCTCCAGATCGCGCATGCCCCGCACAGTACCTACCTCAGCGCAGCCTGAGCGCTCCCTTAACGGCACCATAAGGATGCCCGTCGGCCGCCGTCCGCGGGCGTTTTCGCGGGCTTGCGGGGCTAGCTTCTGATCACCCCACGGGATCACCGGAAGCACCGACCGCCCCAGGAGTCCTTCATGCCCGCAACCCGCCGCAAGGCCGCCGCCACCGTCGCCGCCCTCGGCGTCGGCCCGCTCGCCCTGGCCGCCCTCTCGGCGGCGCCCGCGTCCGCGCACGGCTCGATGGGCGACCCGGTCAGCCGGGTCGCGCAGTGTTACGCGGAGGGTCCGGAGAGTCCCTCCTCGGCGGCGTGCAAGGCGGCGGTCGCGGCGGGCGGCACCCAGGCGCTCTACGACTGGAACGGCATCCGGATCGGCGACGCGGCCGGGCGGCACCGGGCACTGATCCCGGACGGCAAGCTGTGCAGCGCGAACAACGAGGCGTTCAAGGGCCTGGACCTGGCCCGGGCCGACTGGCCGGCGACCGGCGTGCGCAGCGGCTCGTACACCTTCAGGTACCGGGTGACCGCTCCGCACCGGGGCACCTTCACGGTGTATCTGACCAAGCCGGGCTACGATCCCGCCCGGCCGCTCGCCTGGGACGACCTGGACCTGGCGAACCCGGTGGCCACCGCCACCGATCCGGCGGCGGCGGGCGGCTTCTACACGTTCTCCGGCACGCTTCCCGAGCGCACCGGCAAGCACCTGCTGTACGCGGTCTGGCAGCGTTCGGACAGCCCGGAGGCCTTCTACTCCTGTTCCGACGTCAGCTTCGGCGGCACCACGGCCGGCACTCCCGGTGACACGACGAGCGGCGACACCGGTACCGGCGGCGCCACCGGCAGTGACAGCGGTACGAGTGGCGGCGCGGCGCCGGCCCCGGTCGCCTCCGCGCCGTCCCAGGAGCAGATCGAGGCCGGCGCCGAGCACTCGACCGTCGAGAACCACGGCCACGGCGACGACGACCACCGCACGACGGCGGAGCCCGCCGCGGCGGCAGCCGCCGGACCGGCGCGGGCCAACCGGCCCGTGGCCGCGGGCGCGCCGCAGGGCCTCGCCGAGACCGGCGGGGACGGCGGCACGGCGTACCTCGCCGTGGGCGGCGCCGCGGCGCTGGCCCTCGGCGCGGCGGCGCTGTTCGCCTCGGTCCGCCGCAAGGCGGCGGCCGGCGGCAGGTGACTCCGGGGTCCGGCCGGCGGCTCAGGCCGGCCGGACCCCGGCGGCCGTCAGCTGAAGGCGGCGGCGCAGGTGGTGGGCCTGGCGTTCGCCGGGTCGAGCGCGTTGGCCACCTCGTGGAAGGCGATCCGGTCGAACAGCCCGATCGCCAGGTGCTCGGAGAGGTCCACCGGGCACAGGTCCTGGAGCAGCACGTTGCGTACGTTCGGCCCCTCCAGGAAACCGCTGCGGTACGGCGTGACGACCTGGTCGTAGCGGGTCGCGAGCACGGTGTAGCGGACGCCGGGGACGGTGTCGCCGCCCGCGTTGAGCCGGTTCAGGAAGGCGGATCCGGCGATCTGGTCGGCGAGCGCGGGGGTGGCGGTGGTGAGGAGGTCCTCGGCGCCGGGGAAGTACGGCAGCAGCGCGGTGAGTCCGCCGAGGGTCGTGCCGTGGTTGTCGGGAGCGATGCCGACGAGCGCGTTCACCTCGGCCGCTCCACCGAGGAACTTCAGGTAGTGACGGGGCATCATGCCGCCCTGCGAGTGGCCGACCAGGTCGGCTTCGGCGGCTCCGGTGGCGGCGAGCACCTTGTCGACGAACGCGTCGAGTTCCCCGGCGGACTTCTCGATGGGACCGAGCCCGTGGAAGAACGGCACGCCGGGGAGCCGGCCGTAGTCGAGGGAGTAGACGCAGTACCCGCGTGCGACCAGGTACGGGGCGAGGCCCAGCCAGTTGTCGACGGCGTTGCCGAAGGTGCCGTGGACCAGGACGACGGGCCGGGGGTGGGCGGTGGAGGGCTTGCAGGAGTAGTCGTTCCAGCCACGGCTGGGCGCGTCGTCCGCGCGGGCGGTGGTGGCGGGGACGAGGGCGACCGCGACGGCCAGCAGCACGGCGGCCACGGATCTGCGGACGTGGTGCGGGTTCCAGGGCAGCATCGAGTGATCTCCTGACGGCTCATGGGGAAGGAGAAGTGCGTCTGCCTTACGCCCTGTGATCCGGATCACGGGATGCTGTTCATCCGTCAAGTTACGGACGAGTAGCACCAAGGGGAAGCCGCGCGACGGTAAAAACCCGCGGCCCGGGCCGGCTCACCGTCCGGCACGGACTCGCGCCCCGCGCCGCCCGGCCGGGGTCACGCCGCCAGCCTCCCCGGCATCACCGCGCGCGGCCCGAACCTGGCGCGGGCGCGGTCGGCGACCTCCTCGATGCGGCGGATCCGTTCGTCCGCGGCGTCGAAGGTGAGCTGGTGGAAGGCCTGTTCGGCGGGGGTCAGGCTCTCGGCGCGCAGGGCGACCGAGCGGACCCGGGCACGCTGGAGGCCGAGGGCGTCGTACATGCCGTAGACCGCCTTGGCCAGCGCCGCCGAGTGGGCGGTGGGCTCGGCGAGGGTGCGGGAACGGGTGGTGGCGGAGCGGTCGGCGTAGCGCACGGTGAGGCTGAGGCCGCGGCAGACCTCGTCCACGGCCCGCAGCCGGGCGCCGATCTCCTCGGCGGCCGACAGCAGCGCGCGGCGGTGCCGTTCCGGGTCCAGCTCGTCGCGCGCGAAGGGCCGCTCGGTGGCCAGGGAACGGGAGACCGCGGCGGGCACCACCCGGCCGCGGTCGATCCCGTTCGCCTTCTCGTGCAGTTCGCGGCCCGCCTTCGCGCCGACCAGGCGCTGGAGCGTGGACAGCGGTGCGGCGGCGACCCGGCCGAGGGTGTCGAGGCCGTACCCGCACAGCGTGCGGGCGGTCGCGGCGCCCACACCGGGCAGGACGGCGACGGGCCGGCCGGCGAGGAACTCCGCCACGGCGTCCTCGGGGACCGCGCAGGTCAGCCCGGGCCGGGCGGCGCGCAGCGCGATCCGGGCCAGCATGGGGCCGGGTCCGGCGCCGATCGCGCAGTCGACGCCGAAGCGGGCGAGGGCGCGGACCCGGATCACGGCGGCCAGTTCGGCGGCGCCCCGCCCGAAGTAGCGTTCCGCGCCGCCGAGGTCGGCGAGAGCCCCGTCCGGCGGCAGCGCCTCGACGACCGGTGTGAACTCCTCCAGCAGCCCGAGCAGCCGGGGCAGGGCCGCCTCGTGCGTCGGCGGCGGCTGGAAACGTACGCAGAGGATCGTCATCCCGCGCTCCCCGGGCTCTGGTGCCACAACTTCCTCGTCCGCGAGGGTTCCTGGCCCGCGGGACGCAGATCGGCCCAGGGGTGCATCTCGTAGCCCGTGGGCATGCGGAGGGTCCGGGACCGGTGCTGGTCCATACGGTCCTGGGCGGCCGAGCCGGCCGGGGCGGGCAGTCCGTCGGAACCGGCGAGCCGTTCCCGCGCGGGCCCCTGTCCGTCACCGGGCGGGGAGCCGTCACCGGGCGCGGAACCGTCGCCCGCCCGGGTCGCGCCGTCGGCCGCGGGGCCGGGCGCGCCGGCGAGCCGGGCCGCGACCCCTTCCAGCCCCTGTTCCCGGCGCAGTTCGGCGAGTTCGGCGAGGTTCCAGGCGGCGGCGCCCACCACGCTGACGCTGCGCGGGCCGCGCCGCTGGACCACGCCGCGCACCAGCAGCAGCCAGGAGTGGAAGACGGTGTGGGCGCAGGCGTCGTGGGAGTCGTCGAAGAAGGCGAGGTCGACCAGGCCGGTGCCGTCGTCCAGGGTGGTGAAGATGACCCGCCTGCCGGACCGGATCGGCGGTGTCTGGGTGGCCGCCTTGGCGCCCGCGACCAGCACCGTCTCGCCGTGCCGGGCCTCGCGCAGCCGGCGGGCGTTCACCACGCCCAGCTCGTCGAGGAACATCCGGTGGTCGTCCATCAGGTTGCGTGAGGCGTCCATGGCGAGCACGCCCAGTTCGGCGCTGAGCCGTTCCTCCGCGGAGAGGTCGGGCAGCCCGGCGGGGGCGGTCCGCCGTCCGCCGGACAGCGGGAGCTGGCCCCCGCCGCCGCCCGTGCCGCGCGCGCCGCGGTGCAGTTCGGTCAGGTGGAGTTGCAGGTCGCGGCGGTTGGCGCCGAACGCGTCCAGCGCGCCGACCTGGGCGAGCCGCTGGGCGAGCGGGCGGCTCGGGCGGGCCCGTTCCCAGAAGTCGAGCAGGGAGGAGTACGGCTGCCCGTCCTCGATCCGCCGCGCCTCGGCCTCGCTGATGTTGTGCACGTCGAAGAGGGCGAGCCGGAGGCCCCAGACCTCGCGCGGCCCCGACCGCCCCGAGGACCCCGAGGACCCCGAGGACCCCGAGGCTGATTCAGACACCAGTTCGATCCGGTGGGCGACCCCCGACCTGTTCACGTCCAGCGGCAGGATCGGCACCCCGCGCCGCCGCGCGTCCGCGAGCAGCAGCCGCTTGGGGTACATGCCCGGGTCGTGGGTGAGCAGCCCGGCGTAGAAGGCGGCCGGGTGATGGGCCTTCAGCCAGGCCGACTGGTACGTCGGCACCGCGAAGGCGACCGCGTGCGCCTTGCAGAAGCCGTACGAGCCGAACGCCTCGATGATCTCCCAGGTGCGCTGAATCGTTTCCGCGTCATACCCGCGCGCCGCCGCGTGCTGGGCGAACCAGAACCGGATCCGCCCCTGGGACTCCGGATCGGACAGCCCCCGGCGCACCCGGTCCGCCTCGCCGCGCCCGCAGCCCGTCATGATGTCGACGATGTGGATGATCTGCTCGTGGAAGACGACCACCCCGTACGTCTCCTTCAGCGGCCCCTCCAGATCCGGGTGCGGGTAGCGCACCGGGGCCCGTCCGTGCCGCGCCTCGATGAACGGCCGCACCATGTCGGCGGCGACCGGGCCCGGCCGGAAGAGGGAGATGTCGACGACCAGGTCGTGGAAGGTGGCCGGCTGTAGCCGTCCCACCAGGTCCCGCTGGCCGGGCGACTCGATCTGGAAGCAGCCCAGGGTCTCGGCGGACCGGATCAGGCCGTACGTCGCCGGGTCGCCCGGCGGCAGCGCGTCCAGGTCGACCTCGGCGCCCGATGCGCGCTTCACCTCGGCGACCGCGTGCGCCATCGCCGACTGCATCCGCACGCCCAGCACGTCCAGCTTGAGCAGCCCCAGGTCCTCCACGTCGTCCTTGTCGAACTGCGCCATCGGGAAGCCCTCGCCGCTCGTCGGCATCACCGGCGTCCGGGAGAGCAGGGAGGCATCGGAGAGCAGGACGCCGCAGGGGTGCATGGCCACCCCGCGCGGCAGCGCGTCCAGCGCCTCGACCAGCTCCCACAGCGGGCCGTACCGCTCCTGCTCGGCGGCGAGCGCCTTCAGTTCGGGCAGCTCCTGGAGCGCCGCGCGGGCGTCGCGGGCGCGGATGTGCGGGAAGGACTTGGCGAGCCGGTCGATCTCGGCGGGGTCCAGGGACAGGGCCGCGCCGACGTCCCGGATCGCGTGCCGCACCCGGTAGGTCTCCGGCATCGCGACCGTCGCCACCCGCTCGGCGCCGAACCGGCCGATGATCGCCCGGTAGACATCCAGGCGGCGCGCCGACTCCACGTCGATGTCGATGTCGGGCAGCACGACCCGCTCCTTGGACAGGAAGCGTTCCATCAGCAGCCGGTGCTCGACCGGGTCGGCGTGCGTGATGCCCAGGAGGTGGTTGACGAGGGAGCCCGCGCCGGACCCGCGCGCGGCCACCCGGACACCCATCTCCCGTACGTCGTCGACCACTTGGGCCACCGTCAGGAAATAGGAGGCGAAGCCGTGGTGGGCGATGATGTCCAGTTCCTCGTGCATCCGCTCCCAGTAGGCGCGGCGGCCCGCGTACCCGCGCAGCACCATGCCGGCCGCCGCCCGTGAGGCCAGCACCCGCTGCGCGCCGCGACGGTCCGCGCCGACGAGGTGCGGCTCGGGGAAGTGGACGGTGCCGATGCCGAGGTCGTCCTCGGAATCGACCAGGCACTCGGCGGCCGTGGCCTGGGTCTGCTCCAGCAGCCGCAGGGCGGCCTCGCGCCGGTACCCGGCGGCCTCCACGATCCGCTCGGCCGCCTCCCGCATGGCCCCCGCGTCCTTGAGCCAGGCCGCGCCGGAGTCCAGTTCCCTGGCCGGGTCGATCGGGACCAGGCGGCGGGCGGCGTCCAGTACGTCGGCGACCCGGCCCTGGCCGGGGTCGGCGTACCGCACCGCGTTGCTCAGCACCGGGCGGACGCCCTGTTCGGCGGCGAAGCCGACGGTCCGGGCGGCCAGCCGCAGCGAGCCGGGACCGGTGCCGGTGCGGCCGTGCCAGACCGCCTCCAGGCGCAGCGCGTCGCCGTAGACCTCCCGCCAGGGGGCGAGGAGCCGCGCGGCCCGGTCGGGGCGGCCCGCGGCCAGGGCGCGGCCGACGTCGGAACCGGGGCCGAGCAGCACGGTGAGACCGTCGGCGTGGTTGTCCCCCCAGTCGAGGACGGGGCTGTCCGGGCGGCGGTGGGCGGCGGTGATCAGGCGGCACAGATCGGCCCAGCCGCGGGCGCCGTCGCGGGCGAGGTAGGTGACGCGCGGGGTCGACTCGTCGACGAAGGCACCCCCGCGCACCGGGGTGCGGCGGCGCCGGTCCCGGCGGGCGGGACCGGTTTCGGGGGCGGACGCCGGATCCACCGCCAGGTTCACGCCGAACAGTGGGCGCACGCCCGCGCGGGCGCAGGCCTTGGCGAAGCGGACCGTGCCGGCGAGGGTGTCGCGGTCGGTGAGGGCGAGGGCGTCCATGCCGCGCTCGAAGGCACGCTCGGCCAGCCGCTCCGGGTGCGAGGCGCCGTACCGCAGGGAGAACCCGGAGACGGTGTGCAGATGCGTGAAGCCCGGCATCGCACCTCCCGCCATCTCCGCTATCGAACACTCGTTCCAACCTGCCCACCACCACCATAGACCAAATCCCGAACATCTGTACGACAGCCGTTCGGGCCCCTCCCACCTGCGGAAACACCCGCCACCCCGGAGCGTGGGGACATGACGCAGACCACTTTCCGCCGCGAGGTGAGAGACGCCGTCACCCCGCGGGCCACCCTCCTCGTCGTCGGAGTGGTCGCCCTCCAGCTGCTCTTCATCGCCTCGTACGTGGGCGCGCTGCACCACCCCCGGCCCCGGGACGTGCCCTTCGGGGTGGTCGCGCCGGAGGCAGTGGCCCGGCAGACGGTCACCCGGCTGGAGCGGCTGCCCGGCTCGCCCCTGGACCCGCGGGCGGTGGCCGACGAGGAGACGGCCCGCGAGCAGATCGCGCACCGCGACCTCGACGGCGCCCTGGTGGTGAACCCGGCCGGTCCCACCGACACGCTTCTGGTCGCCTCCGGCGGCGGCACCGCCCTCGCCCGCACGCTGGAGTCGCTGACCACCGCCGCGGAGAAGGCCGAGCGGCGCACCGTGCGCACCGTGGACGTCGTCCCCGCCTCGCCCGGGGACTTCAACGGGCTGTCGTCGTTCTACCTGGTCGTCGGCTGGTGCGTCGGCGGCTATCTGTGCGCCTCGATCCTCGCGATCAGCACCGGCGCCCGGCCCGCCAACCCGCGCCGCGCGGCCATCCGCCTCGCCGCGATGGCCCTGGTGTCGGTCGTCGGCGGCCTCGGCGGCGCGCTGATCGTCGGGCCGGTCCTGGACGCCCTGCCCGGCAGCGTGGCGGCGCTGTGGGGACTCGGCGCACTGATCACCTTCGCGGTCGGCGCCGCCACCCTCGCCCTCCAGGGCCTCTTCGGGATCGTCGGCATCGGTCTCGCGATCCTGCTCGTGGTGATCGCGGGCAACCCGAGCGCGGGCGGTGCCTTCCCGCTGCCGATGCTGCCGCCCTTCTGGGCGGCGATCGGCCCGGCCCTGCCCCCGGGCGCGGGCACCTGGGCGGCCCGCTCGACCGCCTACTTCCAGGGCAACGGCGCCACCGGCGCCCTGCTGATCCTCGCGGCCTGGGCGGCGGTGGGCGTCGCGGTGACCCTGGCGGCGGCACGCCTGCGCGAGCGGCGCGAGGAGGAGCCCCTGCCGGCCCGGGCCCCGTGAGAGCGGTGCGTCCGCCGTCCGCCCCGGACCCGCCCTGCCCGGGACGACACCACTTCGGCACCCCGGGGAGTGTCCGCGCAGTCACTCCTGCCCCGCGACGCCTGGTGGCTCCCCCGAGCTCTGCGAGCAGGGGCACCCCCACTGGCCGCACCGGGCGAACACCCGAGGACGGCCGGTACGCGGGCGTCCGCCCGGCACGCCGAGCGCACGCACCGGACGCCGCGGGACCCGCCCTCCGGGCGGACGACGCGACGGTGCGGACACCCCTAGGGCCTGCCGTACCGGACCCCGCGACGCCGGGATGATCCGAACGCCAGGCCCTATTCCTCCTCCCGCAGCCGGCGGACCTCCCCCGTGCCCAGGGTGATCGCGGCCCGGGGCCGCATGGGCCCGGCACCGCGCCGGGAGAGCAGCACGACCTCCTCGACCCGGGCGGACAGCGAACCGAGCCGGGCGGCGCACTCGGCGGACAGGGGCCCCGGCTCCCGGGTGCGGCCGAGGGAGAGATGCGGGGTGAAACGGCCGGCGCGGCCCTGGCAGAGCGGGAACCGCGACGCCAGTTCCCGGTGCAGTCGCGCCCACGGCGCCCGGTCCGCCGCGGCCGGATCGAGCCACACCGTCGCGTGGTGCCGGTGCCGGAAGGCGCGCACTCCGGCCAGCCGCACCGGGAACGGCGGGCACCGTGCCGCCGCGGCACCGAGCAGCGGCAGGGCCCGCCCGAACTCCTCCTCCGGCACGAAGCCGAACAGCAGGTTCACGTGCGGCGGCCATCGCCGGACCTGCGGATCGTGCTCCCAGCGGATGTCCTGGATCGCCGGCCGGAGTTCCGGCGGCGGCAGCCAGGCCACGGCCGTGCGCGGGGTCGGCGCCACCTCGAGTGCGTCCACCGGCCCGGCCCCGCCGGGAACCGGGTTCTCGTCCACACCACCAGGGTCGCCCCCGACGGCCGCACACGAAAGTCCCGCCCCTCGCGCGCGGGGCGGGACTTCGCAGGAGCGGAGCGGATCAGCCGATCCGGGTGCCGGTCGCCGACAGCGCCTCCGTCACCGGCTGGAAGAACGTCTCCCCGCCGGAGGTGCAGTCGCCGCTGCCGCCGGAGGTCAGGCCGATGGCCCTGTCACCGGAGAACAGCGCGCCGCCGCTGTCGCCGGGCTCGGCGCAGACGTCGGTCTGGATGAGGCCGTCGACGACGTCGCCGTTGCCGTAGTTCACGGTGGCGTCCAGGCCGGTGACCTTGCCGGAGTGCACCTGGGTGGTGGAGCCGCTGCGGGTGACCTCCATGCCGACGGTGGCCTCGGCCGCGCCGGTGATCTGCCGGGCCGAGTCGTCGTAGAGGTTGACCTCGCTCGGGTGGTCGACCCCGGCGGTGTACTTGACGAGGCCGTAGTCGTCGCCCGGGAAGCTGGAGACCTCGTTCTTCCCGATGACGGTCCCGGCGGAGTCCGACCAGGTGGTGATCCCCTCGGTGCAGTGGCCCGCGGTCAGGAAGTACGGCTCCCCGCCCTTGACCACGTTGAAGCCGAGCGAGCAGCGCCCGCCGCCGCCGGTGATGGCGTCGCCGCCGGCGATGAAGGGTTTGAACTCGCCCTTGGTGCGCTGGAGTTCGGCCACCGTGCCGAGTCCGTCGACGACCCGGCCCAGCTCCTCGAACTCGGCCGCGGAGACGGTGCGGTCGGCGGTGACGACGACCTTGTTGGTGGCCGGGTCGGTCACCCAGGCGGTGCCGGGGATGCTCGCGTCCTGCCGGAGCGCCGTACGGGCGCTCTTCAGCTCGGCGAGGGAGTGCTCGACGATTCTGGCCTTCGCGCCGGCCTCCTCGGCCACCTCGGCGGCGGTCTCGTCGAGCACGTTGACCACCAGGCTGCGGGTCTGGGCGTCGTAGTAGGTCCCGGCCGCGTCCGCGCCGAGGTCCCGGCCCAGCGCCGCGGCGAGCTTTCCGGCCGCCAGGGCGGACAGGGGCCTGACCGCCGGGGTCTTCGCGGGCTCGCCGGCGTTCGCAGTCTGGAAGGTGACTCCCGTGGCGACGAGTGCGGCGATGCCCGCACCTGCCACGGCGGCGCGCCGCCCGGGTATGCGTCGGTGCTTCAACTCACGTCCTCCTGTGGGGGGTCGGCCCGTCGGCGGTTGTGGGGACCACCAGGGGCCGGAAGGCTTGGTTGACGGGCGCCCACTCTTCCGAACCGCGCAGGGAGCGCACAAGGTCCACTTCAGGACGCGCACACGGTGACCACCGCGCGCCCTCCGCTCCTTCACCGCTCGGACGCCCCAAGGGAATTCGCACTGCAAATGCCTACGTGTGAGTAACCGTGTACGGAGTGGTGAGGTCCAGTCCTGGCCGGTTGCCGGCCCTCGCCCCTCCGGCACCGCCCGCCCCCGGCGGCGCACAGGGAGAGCCCCCGCACGCGGTCCGCGTGCGGGGGCTCGGAAGTGGTGCCGGGTGCTGCGGGCGACGGACTCAGTAGACGCTGACTCCGTACGCGCTCAGGGCCTCGGTGACCGGCTGGAAGAAGGTCGTGCCGCCGGTGCTGCAGTTGCCGCTGCCGCCGGAGGTCAGGCCGTAGGCGGTGCCGTTGCTGCCGTAGAGCGGACCGCCGGAGTCGCCGGGCTCGGCGCAGACGTTGGTCTGGATCAGGCCGGACACGACGTCGCCGCCGCCGTAGTTGACGGTCGCGTTCAGGGCGGTGACCCGGCCGCTGTGCGTACCGGTGGTGGAGCCGTCCCGGATGACGGTGGTGCCCACGGCCGGGGTCGCCGCGCGGGTGATGTCCACGCCGTTGGCGGTGCCGGGGCGGCTGACGGACCCGCTGTAGCGCACGAGGCCGTAGTCGTTGCCGGGGAAGCTGGAGCCGGCGGTCGAGCCGATGACCGTGGTGCGCCCGGAGTTGGAGTACCAGGTGCCCGCGCCGTCGGTGCAGTGACCGGCGGTCACGAAGAACTGGGCGCCACTGCTGTTCTGGACGTTGAAGCCGAGGGAGCAGCGCCAGCTGCTCGCGTAGATGGCGTCGCCGCCCTGGATCAGCTTGCTGAACTTGCCGGGCGTGCGCTTGATGGTGAGCGCGTCGGCGTTGGCCCCGGCCTGTTCCTTGATCTTGGCGATCTCGGCCTGGGAGACCGTGCTGTCGACGGTCACGACCAGGCGGTTGGTCTTGCTGTCGACGGCCCAGGCGGTGCCCGGCACGTCGGCCTCGAGCACCGAGGCGCCGGCGCTCTTCAGTTCGGCGGCGCTGAACGTGGCGGTGTCGGACGCGTTCGCGCTGGGGATCGCGATCGCGGCTGCGGCCACGAGTCCGGCGGATACGGCGGTCAGCCGGGTCCGTCTCGATATGCCGCTGCGGGGGGTGGTGCGCTTGATCCTCACTTCTCGTTCCTCCACAAAGGAAGTAGGGGGCCCGCGTGGGGTCGGGGCCCGTGAGGCGCAGCCGGGGGCGCGGTTGTCCGGATCCCGAACACGCCGTGCCCCTGACAAGCGCTGGGTGGGAGTATTCGGCCGAACGGCCGGTAGGCGCAAGGGTGCCTTTCGGCCGTCAAGATTTGAACCATCTGTCTGGTCGATCCCCCCGCGGCGCCCGTCGACGGCCCGTCAGGAGAGCCGGCGCTCCCCCGCCGCCACGGCCACGTCCAGGGTGTTCCCGGGTGGCGGGAAGGGGCACAGGAAGTGGTCGGCGAAGGCGCACGGCGGCAGCTGGGACCGGTTGAAGTCCACCGTCGTCCGGCCGTCGGGGCCGGGCGCGGCGGGCCGCAGGAACCGGAAGCGGTAACTGCTGTCTCCGCTGGTGGTGTCGGCGAAGACGGCCCACAGGGAGCCGTCGCCCTCCACCGACACCTGGAGGGTGTGCTCCTGTCCGTCCAGGGTGAACGCCAGCTCCCCGCCCAGCCCGAGGCCGCGCCGCCGCCCGTCCGCGTTCTCCACCCGCACGGTGCGTTCGCCGGCGTACGGGGTGAAGCGCCCCGGCACCGACCAGCGCGGATCGTAGGACGTGGCCTCGACGCCGCGGAACCGGCGGCGGGCCTCGGCCGCCGGGTCGAAGTCACGTACCCCCCACTCCCCTTCGCGGACCAGCACGACGAGCCTTCGTTCGCCGTGGCCAACCCGGGCGGCGGCGGCCGGGCCGGTGTCGGCCGCGAGCCGGACCCGCCCCTCGAAGGGCTCGCCGTCGACGGTCAGCCCGTCCGGGCGGGCGGCGGTCAGGACGACCGCGTCCCCGTCGGCGGTCCAGCTCCCCGGGATGTCCGGAAGTCGCCCCTCCGGATGGTCGGCCAGCCAGTGGGTCGCGGTCAGCGCGAGCGGTCCGTAGGGGGCGGTGAGCGTCTCCAGGCGCCGCTCGTGCCACCGCTTCCACTCGTCGGATGCGTCCGTCGTCATGAGATCAGCCCTTTCGTGACGGGTCGGGTGACCCGCGGTGTGAGCGCTGTTGCCGCGCTCCGGTATTCCGTTGCCGTGATCCGCCCGGCGCTCCGCGCGTACGCGGCTCAGGCGGCGGCCCGGCCGGCCGGTGCCCGCAGGAACGCCAGCACCGCCCGGGCCGCCGCGTCGTTCTGCCGGAACGCCGGCCCGCCGGTGCGCGGCCGGGTGAACGCGCCGGCGCCCCGCGCGTCGGTGTGCGGGCCGAGCGCGAACCGGCGCGGATGCGGGCGGCCGGACCGGTCCAGCACCCGCCCGTCGGCGGGGTCCACCCGCAGCAGCCCGTCGGGGGTGGCGGCGGCCCCCTCGGCGTACAGCCTCCTCAGCAGCGGGTCGCGGGACCGGGCCGCCGTCGGCTGCGGCAGCCGCGCCTCGACCAGCGCCCGGGCCTCGACGGCGAACCCCGGCACGGTCGGGCTCGTCGCCCGGAACATCCCGCCCTCGGCGCGCACGCCCATGTCGGCGCCGACGAACCGCAGCACGCCCGCGCGGGACAGCGCGAGCAGCTGCCGCAGCCGGGGGCCGGGCGGCCCGGAGGCCAGGTAGCCGAAGAAGCCGTGCCACCAGGGGCCGATGTCGCCGAGCCGGGTCAGTCGGCCGTACACGGACAGCAGTGCGCCGAAGACGGCCAGGTCGGGGCTGTGCGCCGGGTCGTGACGCCGGGTCAGGTCGGCCTCGACGTAACGGCGCAGTCCTTCCTGGAACGCCTCGTGCGAGGGGTACCGCATCCCGGCCAGTGGCCGGTCGAGCGCGGCCAGGTCGAGCCGGTCGGCGGGGTCGGGCACGGCGGCGGCGACCAGGGCCGCCCGCTCCGCCGGGTCGCCGGCGGCGGCGTACGCCCGCTCGAAGACGCCCCAGCCGAGGCGCGTGCGCCCGGGGTGGGCGTCGAACAGCCGGTGGTAGTGGGCGTATTCCAGTTCCTTCTCCACCAGCGGCCACACGTCCCGCCGGAAGTCGAAGCCCTCCGGCCGGGCGAGCAGCGCGTCCACCTCGGCGGGGCCGAAGAACCGGGGCAGCGGCGGCGGTGTGCCGTCCAGCCGGTAGCCGATCTTGGAGTGGTACGGCACTCCGCGCCGCGATCCGACGTACAGCACCGGCTCGCGGCCGGACGGCAGGTAGGTGTCCCCGTCGTACCGCCCGCCCCGCCCCTCGGTGAGCAGCACCATCAGGTCGACGAAGGCCAGTCCGAAGCCGCGCACCAGGACCGGCTCACCGGGCCGCAGCGGGGTGAGGTCGCTGTCGGCGGTGAAGTCGGGCGGCAGGTGGACGAGGCCGTGGGCGCGGGCGTATGCGCCCAGCGCGGCCTGTTCCTCGTCGGGTTCGGCGTCGAGGTGACCGAGGGTGAGGACCACCAGGTCGGCGAGGAGGGGGCGCGCCCGGTCCGCGAGCCACACCCGCTGCCGGCCCTCGCGCGGCCCGGAGACCCGCAGGGCGCGGCACGGATGGTGGTGCACGGTGACCTCGGGGGGCAGTGCGGCCACCGCCCGCTGGTAGGCCCAGCGCAGGTAGGAGCCCTGCACGCGGCGGCCGACGAAGGCGTCACCGGCGAGCCCCGCCCACTCGTGCAGGGCGGGGCCCTCCCGGACGGGCCCGGTCATCTCCACGCTGGTGTCGGTGAAGACGGTGACGTCCTCGGCGCGGGAGTTCATCCACAGCAGCGGCGACTGCTCGGTGCGCCAGATCCGTCCGGGGCCGGGCGGGTAGGGGTCGACGAGGTGGATGTCGAGGCCCTTGCCGGGCGGCAGTTCGGCGGCGTTGGCGGCGATCCGCTCCAGGACGCCGGTGCCGCGCGGCCCGGCCCCCACGATGACCAGGGATGCCCTCACCGGCCCGGCTCCGTACCGCGCGCGTAGCGCTTCTCGACGTAGTACTGGCCGACGCCGAGCACCGAGGTGACGACGGTGTACCAGACGGTGGCCACCATCAGCAGCGGGATGACCTGGTACGTCTGGTGGTAGACGAGCTGGGTCGAGTACAGCAGGTCCTGGACGGCGATGACGCTGACGATGGAGGTGCCCTTGAGGGTGCCGATCAGCATGTTCCCGGCGGGCGGCACGATGGAGCGCATCGCCTGCGGCAGCACGATCCGCCACCAGCGGCGCCACCGGCTCAGCCCGAGCGCCTGCGCGGCCTCGATCTGCCCGCCGCCGACGGAGAGGATCCCGCCGCGCACCACCTCGGCGGCGTAGGCGGCCTCGTGCAGGGTCAGCCCGATGACGGCGACGGCGACCGGGCCGAGCAGGTCGACCGTCCGCACGCCGAGGATCTGCGGGTAGAGCGCCCCGATGTTGAACCACAGCAGCAGCTGCACCAGCATCGGGATCGACCGGAACAGCCAGACGTACCCCCAGCTGACGGCTCTGAGCACGGGGTTGGCGGAGAGCCGGGCCGCCGCGAGCAGCGCGCCCAGCGCGAAGCCGAGCGCCATCACCACGGCGGTCAGCCAGAGGGTGAGCCACAGTCCGCGCAGCACCGAGGCCGAGGTGAAGTAGTCGGCGACGACGCCCCACTGGAAGGCGTCGTTGCGCAGCACGGAGTCGACGGCGAGGCCGAGCAGGACCAGGACGACGGCCGCGGCCAGCCACTGGCCGTAGCGGCGTTGCGGGACGATGCGCGCGGCGTCCGCGGGGACGGGGGGCGCGGGGGCTTTGGCAAGGGTGTCGGAGGACATGCGAAGGCTCCGTGGCTCGTGGAACACGGTGATGCCTTCACACGGGCGCCGAGAACGGCGTGGTCCGCGGCCGAGCCCCTCAGCACGGCCGCCGGTCGAGAGTACGGGCCCGGTCCGCCGGCCTGTCAAGGCCGTCCGGATGGTGAGCCGGGCGTCTCATTTCCCCGCACCGCGGTTGACGGGCCGTCGGAACTCCTGTTCCACTTGCCCCATGCATCCGCAGCAGTGGCTGGTCACGCGCTCCCACATCGACTTCGGTCGAGTGTGGTCCGCTTCCTGTTGAGCCGGCCCTCCGCGCCCTGCTGCTCCTTCTTCTCCTTCCTCGCCTTCACACGCGCCCCTCCCCTCGGCACGCCCGCGGCTCAGCAGCCGTCACAGGGGCAGCAGCAGTCACAGCTCGGGCAGTCGCAGTCGCGGCAGCAGCCCTCGCGCTTCTTGCGGGACCACGGTCCCTCGTACTCCTCCGCGCAGCACAGCTTGCAGGTGCAGCACAACAGCCAGAACATCCCGCATCCGGCCCAGAACCCGCGCCGCCCCCGCGGCGGCTGGGGCGCGGCACCGCCTCCGGATCCGCCGAAGTCACCGCCGCCCCCGCCGTGGTGGCCGCCGTACCCGCCCGCGCCGCGCGCTCCGCCGCCGGCGTGCGGGTGGTGCGGGCCGCCCTGCTGCGGCGGCGTGCCGTAGGGCCCCGCCTGGTAGGGGTGCTGCGGCCGGCCGTACGGTCCGGGGTGCGGCTGCCCGTACGGTCCCGGCTGCTGCGGTGGCTGCCCGTACGGTCCCGGCTGGTGGGTCGCGCAGGCGGGCACCGTGCCGAAGGCCCGGTCCACCGAGCGCCGCAGTTCGTGCACGAGCAGCAGATGGGCGAGCCGCCCGTCGGTGAACTCGACCTCGCGCAGCGCCAGCCGGATGCCGTGCACGGCGTCGTCGGCGAGCCGGCGGGCCTCGGCGAGCGGGGTGCCGGTGGCGGTGAGCGGGTTCCAGGCGCCCGACGTGGCGTCAGCCGCCCGGTCCTCCACGGCGTCCAGCAGGTGCGCGAGCCGCCCGAAGAGCCGGCCGGCCTCGGCCAGCGGCGCGGCGTTGCCGGGACGCCCGGCGAGCAGCGCGGTGTGCGCGAACGCGGCGGCGGTGGCGGTCTCGGTGGGTTCGGTGACCGTCAGGATGGGGGTGCCCGGTCCGGCCAGCGCCTCGATGCCGGGCTGCCGGTCCACGGCGTCGACCAGTACGGCGGTGTCGAAGCCGACGGCCGAGCCGGTGCGGGCGCCGGCGCGGTTCCAGCTCCCGGCGACCCGGCGGGCGGCGAGCGCCACCGGGCGGCGGGCCAGCAGTCCGTCGCCGTCGGCGACGTGGTCGCGCACCTTGGCGGAGGCGAGCACCAGGGAGACGGCCGCGGCGAGCCGGGCGCCCTCGCCACGGGCCACGGACGCGGTGCGCATCCCGCGCAGCGGGCACGGGCCGGCCGTCCGCCGCCACCGGCCGCCCTCGCGCTCCCCCTGAGCCTCCGTCAGCACCGAGACGAGCAGGCCGTCGTAGTTGGTCACCACCCGGGCGAGCTGGCCGTGGTCGGAGCGCAGCGCGAGGCACAGCCCGCACAGATGCGCCATCCACTCGGTCGTGAGCCGTTCACCGAGACGATGACTGCAAGGCCGGACTATTCCGAACAAGACACTTCCCCCGTGGTCCGTACGACGCGATTTCGGCCGCATCGTATCGGCCACTTCGTTCACCCGTACGCCCCGCCCGTCACCCGGACGCCGCGAAGAATCATATTTCACTCACAGTCAGCAGCCGCATGCGTCAGGACCCTTGGGGTATCCGGCCTCTCGACGGATTCGCTGTGCACCAGTACCGTCACAAACCCCCCGCACGGCGTCTATCCACTTGGCGCGACATCCGCATCATGGACGACCATGGGGATGCGGAGAGGAAGAAAGACCGCTGTGAGAGGAGGCGTCCATGGGATCGGTACGCAAGGCGAGTGCGTGGCTCGGCCTCGTCGACGACAACGATGACGAGCGCTACTACGACGACGACACGTACGAGGGAAACGAGCCCGGGGACGCCTGGGTCACGGACCCGAGAGTGAAGGTGGCCTCGGACACCGCCGAGGAGAAGGGCCGCCGGATCGGCACGGTGACCCCGGACAGCTTCCGGGACGCGCGGGCCATCGGCGAGCTGTTCCGGGACGGCGTCCCGGTGATCATGAATCTGACGGCCATGGAGCCGGCCGACGCCAAGCGCGTCGTGGACTTCGCGGCCGGGCTCATCTTCGGGCTGCGCGGGTCGATCGAGCGGGTGTCCACCCGGGTGTTCCTGCTGACCCCCGCCCACACCGAGATCGTCAACGGCGACCCGGCCGCGCACCGCGCGGACGGCTTCTTCAACCAGAGCTGAGGCGGGGCCGATCACCGGCCCCGCCTCCGCTCCCCGGCGGCCTCCGCTCCCCGGCGGCTTACCGGAACGCGTCCAGTCCGGTGAGCGCCTTGCCCAGCACCAGCTGGTGCATCTCGACGGTGCCCTCGTAGGTGAGCACCGATTCCAGGTTGGTCGCGTGCCGCATCACGGGATACTCCAGGGAGATCCCGTTGGCACCGAGGATCGTGCGGGCCGTGCGGCAGATGCCGATGGCCTCGCGGACGTTGTTGAGCTTGCCGAAGCTGACCTGCTCCGGACGCAGGCGGCCGGCGTCCATCCGCCGCCCCAGATGATGGGCGAGCAGGATCCCCTTGTGCAGTTCGACCGCCATGTCGGCGAGCTTGGCCTGGGTGAGCTGGAAACCCCCGAGGGGCCGCCCGAACTGCTCCCGTGACTTCGCGTACTCGACGGCGGTCTCGAAGCAGGTGCGCGCCGCGCCCATCGCGCCCCACACGATGCCGTAGCGGGCGTGCGAGAGGCAGCTCAGCGGGCCGCGCAGTCCGCTCACCCCGGGCAGCACGGCGCCGGCGGGCAGCCGCACGTCGTCCAGGACCAGCTCGCTGGTGACGCTGGCCCGCAGGGACCACTTGTGCTTGATCTCGGGCGCCGAGAAGCCGGGGGTGTCCGTGGGGACGGCGAAGCCGCGGATGCCCTCGTCGGTCTGCGCCCAGACGACGGCGACCCCGGCGACGGAACCGTTGGTGATCCACATCTTGCGGCCGTTGAGCACCCAGTCGGTGCCGTCCTTCTTGGCGTACGTCCGCATGGCGGCGGGGTCGGAGCCGTGGTCCGGTTCGGTGAGCCCGAAGCAGCCGATGACCTCGCCCGCGGCCATCCGCGGCAGCCAGGTCAGCTTCTGCTCCTCGCTGCCGAAGCGGTGGATCGCGTACATGGCGAGGGAGCCCTGCACCGAGACCAGGGAGCGGATGCCGGAGTCGGCGGCCTCCAGTTCCAGGCAGGCCAGCCCGTACTGCACGGCGCTGGCCCCCGCGCAGCCGTACCCGTCCAGGGACATGCCGAGCGCGCCGATCGCGCCGAGTTCCCGGGCCAGCTCGCGGATCTGCGGCAGCTCGCCGCTCTCGTACCAGTCGGCGACGTACGGCAGCACCCGGTCCGCAGCCCAGCCGCGCACGGTGTCGCGGACGGCCAGATCCTCCGGTTCGAGGAGGTCGTCCAGGCCGAGCGGGTCGGCGGGATCGAACGGCGGCAGCTTGGCGGACATGGACACGGGCACCCTCCGGCGGCTCGTGAGCGGCGGCACCAGCTGTGACTAGCACCGCTAGTCTCGGATTCAGGGCGACGCTACGACGCGCTCCTCCGTACGTCCAGCGTCAGCCGCTCAGACGGACACCCTGGACCCGGCCACGTCACGCGGCGCCGGCACCTCGGCCTTGCCGCCCTCCGGCTCGCAGTGCATCACCCTCGGCAGGCGCAGCGCCATGACCGCGCCGAGCAGCAGCAGTCCCGCGCTGACCAGCAGCGTCACATGCAGTCCGTGCACGAAGCAGTCCCGTGCGGCGCTGCGCAGGGCCGCGCCCGCATCGCCGCCGAGCCGGCCCGCCACGGCGTACGCCTCGCCCAGCGAGTGGCCCGCGGCGGCCGACGCCGACGCCGGCACCCCGGGCACCGAGGACAGGCCGGGCGCGTACGCCGCGTTCATCACGCTGCCGAGCAGGGCGATGCCGATGCCCGCGCCCAGCTGGTACGACGTCTCACCGATCGCCGCCGCCCCGCCGGCCTGCTCGGGCGGAGCCTCGCTCAGCATCGACTCGTACGCCCCGAAGAGGGTGGTCTCCAGGCCGAAGCCGAGCAGGACGAACCCGGTCAGCATCAGCGCGGCGTCGTCCTCGCGGCCCATCCCGGTCAGCAGCACCACCGCGCCCGCCGTCAGGCAGAAGCCGGACGCCACCATCCGGCGCGGCCCGAACCGGCGCAGCATCCGTGCCCCGAACAGGCCCGCCGCCATCGCCGCCACCGTCAGCGGCAGCAGCCGCAGCCCGGTCTGCAACGGGGAGAGGCCGAGGACGAGCTGGAGGTACTGCGCCGCGATCAGCTCCAGGCCGACCAGGGCGAGCATGGCCAGCACGATGCAGCCGACGGAGGTGCTGAACGCCGGCCGGGCGAACATCCTCAGCTCGACCAGCGGAAACGCCCGCCGCCGCTGCCGTCGCACGAACAGCGCCAGCAGGACGGCGCCGACGAGCAGGGGGAGCACGGTGAACGGGCCGGTCACGTCCTCCCCGCCGCCCAGCCGCTTCACCCCGAGCACGACGCCGAAGAGACCGGCCGCCGCCATCAGCGCGCCGACCACGTCCCAGGGGCCCTTGCCGTCGCCCGTGGACTCGGGCAGCAGCAGGCGTCCCACCGGCAGGCTGACCAGCATCAGCGGGATGTTGACGAGGAAGACCGACCCCCACCAGAAGTGCTCCAGCAGGAAGCCGCCGAGCAGCGGGCCGACGGCCGCGCCGACCGCGGCGACCGCGCTCCAGATGCCGATGGCGAGCGCCCGCTCCCGCCGGTCGGGGAAGACCTGGCGCAGGATCGACAGCGTCGCGGGCATGATCATCGCGCCGCCGACGCCGAGCAGCGCCCGGGCCGCGATCAGCACCTGGGCGTCGGGGGCGAAGGCGGCCAGCGCGGAGGCCACGCCGAACAGGGCGTATCCGAACAGGAGGATCCGTCTGCGGCCCACCCGGTCGCCGAGCGTGCCGAAGAGGATCAGCAGCGCGGCGCAGACCAGCGGGTAGGTGTCGACGATCCAGAGCAGCTCTATCGCGCCGGGCCTGAGGTCCTCGGTGACGGCGGGCACGGCCACGTGCAGCACCGTCGCGTCGACGGCGACCAGCAGCAGGCTGACGCAGAGGACGAGGAGCACGACCCAGCGGTTGGCACCGGCCCCGGCCGCCCGACGGCGCAGCCCGACGGCAGCCGTGGTCGTCCCGGACATGTACGTACCTCCCAGATGTTCCCTCGCGTTCGGCGGGCTCACGAGAGGTGGGGACTCCCCCGTGACTCGGCCGGAGGAGCGGTAGTCTCCGGCCCGCGCAACGAATGGCGAGTGACTCGTCAGCGTACGCGAGTCCCCGGGCGGGGCGCGTGGCGTGGCTCTCACCCGTCCGGCGGATCCGGTGTGGCGTGCGCCACTCCCGCTGCCGGTGATCCGTCCGGCCCGGCCGCCCTTTCGCCCGCCGCCGATAATCGAGCCCGTGACCGATCTTGAGACGCGCCCCGCGCTCCCCGCGCGCCCCGCCCTGTCGCGCGCGGCCCCCGCCCTGCTGGGGTACGCGGCGGTCCGCGCCCTGGGGCTGCTCGTGCTGGCCCTGTGGAGCGCCGCGCGCGACAAGAGCGCGTACACCCTGCTGACCGCCCGGTGGGACTCCCTCTGGTACGTCAGGGTCGCCGAGCTCGGCTACGGCTACGAGGTCCGCCTGCCGAACGGCGACGTCCACTCCAACCTCGCGTTCTTCCCGCTGCTGCCGTGGCTGGAGCGAGTGGGGCACGCGGTGACCCCGCTGTCGTACGCGGACGCCGGGTTCGCCGTCGCCCTGGTCGCCTCGCTCGCCGCGGCCTGGGGGATCTTCGCGGTCGCCGAGCTGCTGTACGGGCGGCGGGCCGGGGTGTGCGCGGTGCTGGTGTGGGCGGTGCTGCCGGTCGGGATCGTGCAGTCGATGGCGTACAGCGAGTCCTTGTTCACCGCGCTGGCCGCCTGGTCCCTGTACGCCGTCCTCACCGGCCGCTGGCTCACCGCGGGCACCCTCGCGCTGCTGGCGGGGCTGACCCGGCCGGTGGGGCTCGCGGTGGTGGCGGCGGTGTGGGCGGCGGGGGCGGTGTCCTTCGTACGGGTACCCGGCGGGCGGCGGCCCGCGGCCCGGGCCGTTGGGCCATCCGCGCGGCAGTGGAGCACGGCGCCCGCCCGGGGCGCGCACACCGAGCCGCGCGCCTCCTTCCCGCCCGGCGATCCCGCTCCCGAGGGCGCGCCCGTCTGGCGGCGCGCCCTCGCGATGCTGCTCGCGCCCCTGGGCGCCGCCGGCTATGTGCTCTGGGTGGGCCACCGCACCGGCGGGGGCCCGCTCGGTTATCTGGAGGTCCAGGCGGGCTGGCGCAACGGCTTCGACGGGGGCTACGCCTTCGCCCGGTTCACCGCCGAGAAGTTCACGTCGTTTCCCTCCGCCCTGGCCGGGGCCGGGCTGATCGCCGGGGTCGGACTGGTGATCTGGCTGTACCTCGTCTGCGTGAGGCAGCGCCAGCCGCTCCCGCTGCTCGTGTACGCCGGGACCGTCACCGCGCTCGCGCTGTGCGCGTCGAGCTACTTCGGCTCGAAGCCGCGCCTGCTGCTGCCCGCCTTCCCGCTGCTGCTGCCCCTGGCGCTCGCCCTGGCACGACCGCGCCCCTCCCGGACGGCGCTGGTCACGGCGGTGCTGGCGGCGGGGTCGGCGGTGTACGGGGCGTTCTGGCTGAACGGTTCGGGTCCGCCCTGACCCGCCCGGCCACAGCCGGTGACCGCCCGCCGACGCGGCTCCCGCACACCGGAGCGAATTCATAAGCGGCGCAAAACCGCCCCCCGTGGAATGATCAAAGGAATTGAAGGGAACACGACCTGGTCATTGCGAAATCGCTGGAAATAGATCCGCACCTGAGAGCAATCCCACATCACATCGTCATTACAAACCCGGTGATTCGGCAGGGAAGTCAGCTCACTCGCTGTAACGTCGATTGGGTGCGTACCGAACCAAAGCCGACCCGGCTCGACCGGATCTTCGCCCGACTGGACCGCGAACCGCAGCGGCCGGTCCTCGACGTGCCGCGCATGACGCGGCACCGGGTGGTGCTCTTCGGCGCGACGCTCGCCTTCTACCTCACGATCGTCCTCGCCGTGGTGACCACGTCGTGGCTGGTCCGGCTGGACTGGCAGGCCATGCTCTTCCGGCCCTACCAGCAGTGGCCGGAGATCCACGCCTTCCTGGACTACTGGGTGGTCCTCGGCCAGCGCGGCCCCACGGCCGTGATGGTCGCGGCCTGGCTCGGCTGGCGCTGCTGGCGGCAGCACACCCTGCGCCCGCTGCTCGCGTTCGGCGCGGCACTGCTGCTGCTGAACGTGACGGTGGGCGCCGTGAAGTACGGGCTGGGCCGCTCCGGGCCGCACTACGCGACCGAGATCGGCTCCAACGAGATGTGGCACTGGTTCCAGGCCGGCAGCGACATATTTCCCTCGGGTCACACCGCGAACGCCGTCGTGACCTGGGGCATCCTCGCCTACCTGGCCGCCACGCCGGGCGCCCGCCGCTGGCTGTCGGCCCTGTCGGCGGTGCTGTCGCTGAGCGTCGGCCTGACCACCGTCTACCTCGGTACGCACTGGCTGAGCGACGTCCTGCTGGGCTGGGCCGCGGGTCTGCTGGTGCTGCTCGCGCTGCCCTGGCTCGAGCCGACCATCGCGACCGCCGAGGCCTGGCTGTTCACCCGGCGCGACCGGCTGCGGGCCCGGCTGCGGGCCGGCCGCGGCGGCGCCCTCCCGATGCCCGAGCCCGTGCTGCTCACCCCGGCCCGGACCCCGGCCGCCGAGGAGGAGCCCGCGCCCCTGCGGGAGATCGTGCCGCCGGCCGCCGCGCGCGCCCCGCGGACGTCCGCGCTGCTGGCCCCGGGCCCGCACACGACACGTTCGGAACGCACCCCGGTCACCCCGGCCGGCAGCCGCCGCCCGCCGCACCCCGACCGCATGGCCCGCGGCACGGCGGCCCCGGCGGCGCGTCCGCTCACCGGCGGCTGACAGCAGTTCGAGGGAGGAGAAGGCCCCGGTCGTCGCGACCGGGGCCTTCCCCATGCGCTCTCAGCCCTTCCAGGCGCGCGCCACCCGGCCGTCCCGCACCTCGAAGTTGAGCCGCCCCACGCGGTACTCCATCGTGATGATCGCCCCGGGCGGCAGCGCGCGCACGGTCGACCACCCCCGTTCCCGGGCGCGCCGCTCGGCGGCGTCCGCGTCGAGACCGACATAGGTGTCGGGGCTGTCCTGGGGTTCTGCGGAGGGTTTCGGAATCGGTGCCATGCCGCCACGCTAGGCGCGGGCGACGGCGGAGGGAAGGGCGATCGGACGAGGGCAAGCCGACACGCTGGGTCACTGATCCCCCTCCGGTCACGCTTCTGTCACAGGATCACGACACACGTTTCGGCCGGTGATCCTCACCCGGACGAGCGGTTCCATGCGCCCTTCGCGGGTATCCGCACACAATTCCCGTACGTCGGCGGGGCATGTCGAATTGCCCGCGGAAAGCCCGGGGAGGGCCGTCCTGGAAGCGCATTCCATTCCCCCTTCCTGCCGGGGCGCGCCCGCCGATCCCCCACAGGAAATTCACGCTTCGGACACAAAGCCGGCGCGCCCCTCGGGGACAGCCCCGGCCAGGGGGCCGGGAACGGCAGCGCAGCGGGACGGCCGTGGGGGCACCGTCCCGCGGACCGCCGCCGCGGGCCTGGCGGTGGCGCGGTGCGGGCCTGGCGGTCAGCGGTGCGGCCGCCCGCCCGAATCGTCGCCGAGCGGCGGACCGAACACTGCGGGCGCCGACCGGGGGTACCCGGCGCGGGCCGAGTCCGCCGGGAGGGCGATCATCATGCCCACCTCCAGCAGGTCCGCACGGGCGCCGATCGTCTCCTTGTTGGCCCGGTACAGCGCCTGCCACCCGCCCTCGACGCGGTACTTGCGGGCGATCGAGTACAGGGTGTCCCCGCGTTTCACGGTGTGCATCCGCCCCTTGAGCCCGTACCGCTTCGCGCACACCGGCCAGGCCTCCCAGCCCTGCACCGCCAGCACCTCCTGGGCGACGGCGATCTGCTCCTCGCGGGTGGCGAGGTCCGCGCGGGGCGCGTACTTCAGGCCGCCGAACGCCTCCCAGGTGGGCTGCCAGAACTGCAGGCCGCCGTAGAAGCCGTTACCGGTGTTGATGTGCCAGTTCCCGCTGCTCTCGCACTCGGCGACGCAGCCCCAGGGCCACTGGTCCCCGGCGCAGGCGTACGGCGCGCGGAGGGACTGCGGTCCGGCCGGCGGGGGCGGGGCCGCCGGCCGGGCGGCGGCGGGGGCGGGCGCGGTCAGCAGGGCGGCCACGGCCAGGGCGAGCGCGATCGGCGTGCGGAGCATCCGGCCACGCTAGGCGGCGCTGCCGCGACGTCCGCCGAGCCGCGCCCCCGCGCGCGGGGGCGCCCACCCGGTCGGCGCACCGGACGGCCCCGGACGGCGGATCGGATCTGCGGGCCCCGGGGGCGTGCTGACGCGGTCCGCGTCAGCACATTTCGGCCACCCCATTCGTTCCCCGATTTCGGGATTTGTCGACCAGGAACGCGAGTGTCCTGCGACCCCCTTCTCCGGACCAAGTACCCACCCTGCTGCGTGAGTTGAGGGCGAGTGCCGCCCTGGCGGCCGGAGGTGACCGTGAGCGTGGGGTGGTTCGATCCCGTCGGCCGCGCAGCGTGACTCCCGCCGGAGATCGGCCGTTGTCTTCTTCATGAGCCCGGGACCGTCCCGGACCACGGGCCGGGAGCCACCCGGCCCGGCCACGCACCGCATCCCCAGGGAGCCACCCGTGCCGCGCATGCTCGACGTCAGCGACGAGGTACGTGCCGAGATCGGCGACGAAGAAGCCGACCGGCTGCTCGCCGGAGACAACACCCCGGGCAGTTACGACTGCACGTCCTGCCGCACCCCGGGCGACTCCGAGCGCGAGCGCACCAGCACCGTGCTGTTCATCGGCGACGAGACCGCCGTACTCGCCTTCGCCCACGCCACCTGCCTGCCCTCCCAGGTCGTCCAGGTCACCGAGGACCAGCTGCGGGGCGCCGTCAGGTCCATCGGCTCCGACACCGTCGACCTGGAGCCCGACAAGGTCGTGCCCGAGCAGGCCGTGCTCGGGGTGACCAGCGGACTCGTGCTGATCGCCGGGGAACTGCACCCCGCGCTGGTCGTCGAGCCGACCGGCCCCATCGTGCGGCCCGGCTCGACCGCCGTGGGCGACGACTTCCTGCCGCTCCTCATCGAGCAGGGATTCCTGCCGGTGACCGAGCTGAGCGCGGTGCCGCCGGTGCTCCACGGCTGGTCGGTGCTGCTGGCGATGGGACAGCTGCACGCGGTGCTCCAGCCCGCGGCGAACGGCGGTCAGCCGGTGGCCTGGTGGCAGGCCCACCAGCCGTTGCAGGTCACCGAGGGCTGGCGGGCCGCCGCCAACAAGCACCAGCAGGTGCTGGTGTTCGCCGCGCCCGCCGGGTCCATCGGACGGCAGCCCCGGGAGGACCTGCTGCGCGCGGCGCTGGACAAGGCCGCCGCCCACGGCCGGCTGGTCGGGAGCACCCTGCCGCTGGCGGGGACCTGAGCGTCCGGCCGCGGCCGCACCCCGGCGCGGTCCCCGCCCCTCGGCCGGGGCGGGCCCGCATCTTCTGCTGTGCCGGTGTCGTTTGGACATACGTGCACGCATACGACGCTCCCCGCCGCCAGCCCTATCCGTCGGTCCCGCCCCCGTCGCGCCCGGTCCCCGACCGGAGCGCCCCCTCTCCCACGCCGATCTACGACAAGCTCTACGCCGAGTACGTCAAGTCGTTCCGCGCCCTGCCGGGCGACCGCAGCGGCGAGGAGAAGCTGGGGTTCACCGCCTTCGGGAGCATCCCGTACGGGGCGGCCTCGCCGAGCGGCTCACCGGGCGGAGCGCTCGCCGGCTCGCTCGGGGGGTCGTACGGCGCCTACTACGGCGCGGGCGCGAACAGCGCCCGGCAGAGCGGCGGCCAGCCCGCGCAGTGGGAGCGTGTCGGACGGATCCCGGCGGCGCTGCCCCCGGCCCGGCGCGGCAGCCGCTGACCGGACGACGAAGGGGCGGTCCCTGCCGGGGCCGCCCCTTCGTCGTCACGTCACTCCGTCGTCACGTCACTTCTTCTTCGCGCCGCGCTTCTCGCGCACCCGCACGGAGATGTGGATCGGGGTGCCCTCGAAGCCGAACTCCTCGCGCAGCCGGCGCTCGATGAAGCGGCGGTAGCCCGCCTCGATGAAGCCGGAGGCGAAGAGCACGAACCGCGGCGGCTTGGTGCCCGCCTGGGTGCCGAACAGGATGCGCGGCTGCTTGCCGCCGCGGATCGGGTGGGGGTGGGCGGAGACCAGCTCGCCGAGGAAGGCGTTCAGCCGGCCCGTCGGGACCCGGGTCTCCCAGCCCGCGAGGGCGGTCTCGATCGCCGGGACCAGCTTCTCCATGTGCCGGCCGGTGCGCGCGGAGACATTGACCCGGGGCGCCCAGGCGACCTGGCCCATCTCGGTCTCGATCTCCCGCTCCAGGTAGTAGCGGCGCTCCTCGTCGAGGGTGTCCCACTTGTTGAACGCGATGACGAGCGCGCGGCCCGCCTCGACGGCCATGGAGATGATCCGCTGGTCCTGTACGGAGATCGACTCGGACGCGTCGATCAGGACGACCGCGACCTCCGCCTTCTCCACCGCCGCCGCGGTGCGCAGCGAGGCGTAGTAGTCGGCGCCCTGCTGGAGGTGGACCCGCTTGCGGATGCCCGCCGTGTCGACGAACTTCCACGTCTTGCCGCCCAGCTCGATCATCTCGTCGACCGGGTCGCGGGTGGTGCCGGCCAGCTCGTTGACGACGACGCGCTCCTCGCCCGCCACCTTGTTCAGCAGCGAGGACTTGCCGACGTTCGGGCGGCCGATCAGGGCGATGCGGCGCGGGCCGCCGACGGCGGTGCCGAAGGTCTGCTCCGGGGCCTGCGGCAGCACCTCAAGGACGGCGTCCAGCATGTCGCCGGTGCCGCGGCCGTGCAGCGCGGAGACCGGGTGCGGCTCACCGAGGCCCAGGGACCACAGGTAGGCCGCGTCGGCCTCGCCGCTCGGGCCGTCGACCTTGTTGGCGCACAGCACGACGGGCTTGCCCGCCTTGCGCAGCAGCCGCACGACGGCCTCGTCGGTGTCGGTCGCGCCCACCTTGGCGTCGACGACGAAGACCACGGCGTCGGCGGCCTCGATGGCGAACTCGGCCTGCGCGGCGACGGAGGCGTCGATGCCGAAGACGTCCTGCTCCCAGCCGCCGGTGTCGACGACCTTGAAGCGGCGGCCCGCCCACTCCGCCTCGTAGGTGACCCGGTCGCGGGTGACGCCCGGCCGGTCCTCGACGACCGCCTCGCGGCGGCCGATGATCCGGTTCACCAGGGTCGACTTGCCGACGTTGGGGCGGCCGACGACGGCGAGCACCGGCAGCGGGCCGTGCCCGGCCGCCTCGATGGCCCCCTCGACCTCCTCCAGGTCGAAGCCCTCTTCCGCGGCGAGCTCCATGAACTCCGCGTACTCGGCGTCGCCGAGCGCCCCGTGGTCGTGCTCGAAACCGTCCGAGCCGCCGGGCTGGATCTGGTCGTTCATGAAGTCCGTACCTCGTCGTTCATCGTGGTGATCGGTGGAACGCCCCGTTCCGGGGTGATCCACTACTCAGTGTCGCTCAGCGCCCGGTCAGGCGCCTGGCGTTTTCCAGGTGCAGGGTGAGCTGCTTCTGGATGCGTCCGGTCGCCTCGTCCAGCGCCGTACGTGTGCGCCGCCCCGAGCCGTCGCCCGCCTGGAACGGGCCGCCGAAGACGACGTCCACGCGGCTGCGCAGCGGCGGCAGCGCCTTTATCAACCGTCCGGGCCGCCCGGAACTTCCCAGGACGGCCACCGGCACGACCGGCGCCCCGCTGCGCACCGCGAAGTAGGCGAGCCCGGCGCGCAGCGAGGCGAAGTCGCCCTCGCCCCGGGTGCCCTCCGGGAAGATGCCCAGCACGCCGCCGTTCTCCAGCACGCCCAGCGCGCGCGTGATCGCGGTGCGGTCGGTGGTGTCGCGGTCCACCTTCAGCTGGCCGATGCCGGTCAGGAAGGGGTCCAGCGGGCCGACGAACGCCTCCTTCTTGATCAGGAAGTGCGTCGGCCGGGGCGCCACGCCCATGACCATCGGCCCGTCGATGTTGTGCGAGTGGTTGATCGCGAGGATCACCGGTCCGCTCGGCGGGACCTTCCAGGCGCCGAGCACCCGGGGCCGCCACAGCCCGTACATCAGCCCGACGCCGATGCGCCGCCCGACCTCGGCACCCCGCGCCGACGGAGCCTCGCTCACTTCCCGGCCCGCTTCTCCTCGACGAGGGTGACCACGCACTCGACGACCTGCGCCAGCGTGAGGTCGGTGGTGTCCACCTCGACGGCGTCGCCGGCCTTGGCCAGCGGGGACGTCTTGCGGCTGGAGTCGGCCGCGTCCCGCTTCAGCAGGGCCTCGCGGGTCGCGTTGACGTCGGCGCCCTGCAGTTCGCCGCTGCGGCGGGCGGCACGCGCCTCCGGGGAGGCGGTGAGGAAGATCTTCAGGTCGGCGTCCGGCAGCACCGTCGTACCGATGTCGCGGCCCTCGACCACGATGCCCCCCTCGGCGGCGGCCGCGATGGACCGCTGGAGCTCGGTGATCCGGGCCCGCACCTCGGGGACCGCGCTGACCGCGCTGACGCTGGAGGTGACCTCCTGGGTGCGGATCGGGCCGGAGACGTCCACCCCGTCGACCGTGATGGCCGGGGCCGCCGGGTCCGTGCCCGACACGATCTCCGGCTTCCCCGCCACGGCGGCGATCGCGGTCGGGTCGTCGAGGTCGATGCCGTTGGTCACCATCCACCACGTGATCGCCCGGTACTGGGCGCCGGTGTCCAGGTAGCTGAGGCCGAGCCGCGCGGCCACGGCCTTCGACGTGCTCGACTTGCCCGTGCCCGAGGGGCCGTCGATGGCGACGATCACTGACGGAACGGTCCGGGCGGCGCCGTTTTCCACGGGGGGACACCTTCCTGGTGCGGGTGGCGGGGGCGGGGGCGGTTCGGGTGCCCCGGACAAGGTTACTGGGTGCGGGTCCCCCATCCGGACGAGCGCCCGCCCCGGAGCACCGGCTCGCACCCGGCGGCCCGGCCCACGCGGGCCCCGGCCCGGAGCGGCGGCCGCCGGGAGCGCCGCGGGCGCGCCGGTCAGGTCACTGCCGGATCGCCCACCCGCGCTCCCGCAGCGCGGCGCTCAGCACGGCCGCCGCCTTCGGCTCGACCGACAGCTGCACCAGACCGGCCTGCTGTCCCGTCGCGTGCTCGATCCGCACGTCCTCGATGTTGACCCCGGCCTGCCCGGCGTCCGCGAAGATGCGGGCCAGCTGCCCCGGCTGGTCGTCGATGAGCACGGCCACGGTCTCGTAGACCCGCGGCGCGGACCCGTGCTTGCCCGGCACCCGGACCTGGCCCGCGTTGCCGCGCCGCAGCACGTCCTCGATGCCGGCGGCGCCCTCGCGCCGCTCGGCCTCGTCGGAGGACTGGAGGGCGCGCAGGGCGCGTACCGTCTCGTCGAGGTCGGCGGAGACGTCCGCGAGGAGGTCGGCGACCGGTCCGGGATTCGCGGAGAGGATGTCGATCCACATCCGGGGGTCGGAGGCGGCGATCCGGGTGACGTCCCGGATGCCCTGCCCGCACAGCCGTACGGCGGCCTCCTCCGCGTGCTCCAGTCGCGCCGCGACCATGCTGGAGACCAGGTGGGGCATGTGCGAGACGAGCGCCACGGCCCGGTCGTGGGCGTCCGCGTCCATCACCACGGGAACGGCCCGGCAGTGCGAGACCAGCTCCAGCGCGAGGTTGAGCACCTCGGTGTCGGTGTCCCGGGTGGGGGTGAGCACCCAGGGGCGGCCCTCGAAGAGGTCGCCGGTGGCGGCGAGCGGCCCGGACTTCTCACGGCCGGACATGGGGTGGGTGCCGATGTACGACGACAGGTCGAGGCCGAGCGCTTCCAGCTCGCGCCGCGGGCCGCCCTTGACGCTGGCCACGTCGACGTAGCCGCGCGCGACCCCGCGCCGCATGGCGTCGGCCAGCACGGCGGCGACGTGCGCGGGCGGGGCGGCGACGACGGCGAGGTCGACGGGGCCGTCCGGGGCCTCGTCGGTGCCGGCGCCGAGCGCGGCGGCGGTGCGGGCCTGCTCGGGGTCGTGGTCGTCGAGGTGGACGGTGACGCCACGCTGGGCGAGGGCCAGGGCGGCGGAGGTGCCGATCAGGCCGGTGCCGATGACGAGTGCGGTCCTCACTGGGCGATGTCCTTGCGCAGAGCGGCGGCGGCGCCGAGGTAGACGTGGTGGATGCCGGTGCGGGGCCGGTCGGACTCGATGTGGGCGAGCACCCGCACCACGCGGGGCATGGCGCCCTCGACGTCGAGTTCCTGGGCGCAGATCAGCGGCACGTCGACGATGCCGAGTCCGCGGGCGGCGGCGGCCGGGAAGTCGCTGTGCAGGTCGGGGGTGGCCGTGAACCAGATGCTGATCAGGTCCTCGGCGGTGAGTCCGTTCCGCTCCAGGATGGCGGTGAGCAGGGCCGCGACCTGCGCGTCCATGTGCTCGGCGTCGTCCCGCTCCAGTTGGACGGCCCCCCGGACCGCTCGTACCGCCACGGCGCTGCTCCTTGCTGTGTACGTACCGGATCTGCGTCCGGCCAGCCTAGTCAGCCGGGGGCCGCCGGGCGCCCGGCGCCCGTCACCTGAGACGGCGCCCGCCCGTGCCCGGCCGGTGTGCCGGGCCGGGTCGGGCGTTGCGGAGCGCGCCCGTGGCGACCGGCTCGTCCCGGTACCGGAAGCGCCCGGTCCGGCCGTCCGTCCGGCCGTCCGGCCGGACGTCGCGGTGCGCGGTCCGGGCCGAGGGCGAGCGCCGTCCGGGTGTCGTCGGTGACGAGCGCGGGCCGGGGCAGGTCCGTGTCCCGCCGGGGGCCGGACTCGGCGGGGATCACCGCCACGGCGTCGAACTCGGCCGCAAGGCCGAGGGAGGGCGGTTGCCGGGAGCGCTCCGGTCGCGGCGCGCGTTCCGGCACGCGGATCACCGTCCGTCTTGCCGCCACTCCGACGACGAGGGGGACGGTGATCCGCCGGAAGGCCGGTCTAGAGGTCGACTTCCTTCATCAGCATCCCGACCTCCGTGTTGGACAGCCGCCGCAGCCAGCCCGACTTCTGGTCGCCGAGGGTGATCGGGCCGAAGGCGGTGCGCACCAGCTTCTCGACCGGGAAGCCGGCCTCCGCGAGCATGCGGCGCACGATGTGCTTGCGGCCCTCGTGCAGGGTCACCTCGACCAGGTAGTTCTTGCCGGTCTGCTCGACGACCCGGAAGTGGTCCGCGCGGGCGTAGCCGTCCTCCAGCTGGATGCCGTCCTTCAGCCGCTTGCCCAGGTCGCGCGGGATGGGCCCGACGATCGCGGCCAGGTACGTCTTCTTCACGCCGTACCTGGGGTGGGTCAGCCGGTGCGCCAGCTCGCCGTGGTTGGTGAGCAGGATGACACCCTCGGTCTCGGTGTCCAGCCGCCCCACGTGGAAGAGCCGGGTCTCCCGGTTGGTGACGTAGTCACCGAGGCACTGCCGCCCCTCCGGGTCCTCCATGGTGGAGACGACGCCGGCCGGCTTGTTCAGCGAGAAGAACTGGTAGGACTGGGTGGCCACGGTGAGCCCGTCCACCTTGATCTCGTCCTTCTCCGGGTCGACGCGCTTGCCCTGCTCCAGGACGATCTCGCCGTTCACCTCGACGCGGGCCTGCTCGATCAGCTCCTCGCAGGCACGCCGGGAGCCGTAGCCCGCGCGCGCGAGCACCTTCTGCAGCCGCTCGCCCTCCTGCTCGGCGCCGGGGAAGGTCTTGGGCAGCTTGACGTCCTTCCTGCCCGCGTACCGCTCCCGGTTGCGCTCCTCGATCCGGGCCTCGTACTCCCGCGAGGTCGCCGGGGCCGACCGTCCGCGCTGCTGGGGCTTGCGCGGACCGCCCTTGGCGCCGCCGCGGGCCGTCGGGCCGCGCCCCGACTTCGGGCCGTCCTGGGTGGCGCCGGGGCCGACGTCGTAGCGCCGCTCCTCCGGGCGGGGCCTCTTCGGCCGGCCGCTGCCCTGCTTGTCGTCGCGGTTGTTGCCGGCGCCGCGGAAGTTGCCGCGCCCACCGCCGCTCCCGCCGCGGCCGCCGCTGTTGCCACCACGGCTCCCGCCGTTGTTTCCGCTGCTGTTCCTGCCGCTGCTGCTTCGCATCAAAGTTCCGTCTTGTCGTCTGCGTCCTGGGAGTCCGGAGCGTCCGGATCGAACGACGGCACGCCTTCCAGGGTCTCGGCCTCGATCGCCTCCGCCTCCGGGAGGAAGGGCGCGAGCTCCGGGAGCTCGTCCAGACCGCGCAGGCCCATCCGCTCCAGGAAGTAGTTCGTCGTCCTGTACAGGATCGCACCTGTTTCGGGTTCCGTGCCCGCCTCCTCGACCAGCCCGCGCTGGAGGAGGGTGCGCATGACGCCGTCGCAGTTGACCCCGCGGACGGCCGAGACCCGGCTGCGGCTCACGGGCTGGCGGTAGGCGACGACCGCGAGCGTCTCCAGCGCGGCCTGGGTGAGCCGGGCCGTCTGGCCGTCCAGGACGAGGCGTTCGACGGCCGCCGCGTACTCGGGACGGGTGTAGAAGCGCCAGCCGCCCGCGACGAACCGCAGCTCGAACCCGCGGCCCTGCGCGGCGTACTCGTCGGCCAGTTCGCGCAGCGCGTCGGCGATCTGCCGCCGGGGCCGCGCCAGGATCCTCGCCAGGTGCTCCTCGGTGGCGGGCTCGTCCACGACCATCAGGACGGCCTCCAGGGCGGGCCTGAGATCGAGTGCGGCGACCGTCTCCTCGCTCGTCACGCCTTCTCCTCCTCCTTCGGCTGCTCGGGCGGCCGGTCGAACTCGTCGGTCACCAGGGGCCGGTCGTCGCCGTCCCCGCCGGTCCAGCGCACCAGCAGGTCCCCGAGGGCGGTCTCCTGCTCCAGGGCCACCGCCTTCTCCCGGTACAGCTCCAGCAGCGCCAGGAACCGGGCCACGACGGTGAGGGTGTCGTCGGTGTCCTCCACCAGCGCGCGGAAGCTCGCCTCGCCCAGCTCCCTGAGCCGGGCCACCACGATCCCCGCCTGCTCCCGCACGCTGACCAGCGGGGCGTGGATGTGGTCGACGTACACCTGCGGTTTCGGTCTCGGCTGCATCGCCTTGACCGCGAGCCTCGCGAACCCCTCCGCGCCGATGCTGATGACGACCTCGGGCAGCAGCTCGGCGTGCCGGGGCTCCAGGCCGACGGTGCGCGGGTGGCGGCGGGCCTCGTCCTCCAGCCGCCCGCTGAAGATGTCCGCGACCTGCTTGTACGCCCGGTACTGGAGCAGCCGCGCGAAGAGCAGGTCCCGCGCCTCCAGGAGCGCCAGGTCGGCCTCGTCCTCCACCTCGGCCGCGGGCAGCAGCCGGGCCGCCTTCAGGTCGAGCAGGGTGGCCGCGACGACCAGGAACTCGGTCGTCCGGTCGAGGTCCCACTCCGGGCCCCTCGCCCGGATGTGCGCCATGAACTCGTCGGTCACCTTCGACAGGGCGACCTCGGTGACGTCCAGTTTGTGCCGGGAGATCAGCTGGAGCAGCAGGTCGAACGGGCCCTCGAAGTTGGCGAGCCGCACCGTGAAGACACCGTCGTCGGCGGCCTCGGGCTCCGGCTGGGCGGGCTCGCGCTCGACGGGCTCCGGCTGGGCGGGCTCGGGCTCGGCGGGCTCCGGCTCGGCGGGCTCGCGCCCGACGGGCTCGGGCTCGGTGGGCTCCGGCTCGGACACGGCCGCTGCGGGCCCGGGTTCCGCAGCGACAGCCTGCGGCTCCGGCTCCGGCTGGGGTTCCCGCACGACCGGTGCGGTCTCCCGGTCCCGCGGCTCGGCGGGGGCCTCGTGCGGCTCCGCCGACGGCGTCCCGGGCCCCCTGCCCAGCGCGCGCCGGCGCCCGGCACGGCCGGAGGCGGAAGCGTCGTACGAGGTCATGGCCCCCGCAGGCTACCGCTACCGCCCCCGGAGCCGCCTCACGAGGATGCTGGCGTCCCCCCGGGTCTCCAGGTCGGCGAGCACGACGGCCACGGCCTCGCGCACGATCCGGCCCCGGTCGACGGCGAGCCCGTGCTCGCCGCGGAGCACGAGACGCGCGTGCTCCAGGTCCATGAGCTCCTCGGCGGAGACATAGACGGTGATCTTCTCGTCGTGGCGCTCGCGTCCGCTCGGCCGCCGCGTGGCCGTCCGTCCGCGCTTGCGGGGCGCGGCCGCGGCAGAACCTTCCTGCGCCGGCTGGCGCCGCGCGGGGCGCTCCCCGGTGGCGGTCCGGCTGCGGGACTCGCCCGCCTCGGCGGCGTCGGGGTCCGCGGGCATGTGCTCGGCGCCGTCGCCGTCGCCGCCTTGCGCGGGCACGGCGTGCGGGGCGTCGTCCGCGATCGCCGGGTCGCTCTCGCCGGCCGGGGCCGGCACCCGGGGCTCGCCGCCCGCCGGGCGCCGGGGAGTGGACGGCTGGAGTGCCATGCCCCCTGTCGTGCGGAACAGTTCGTCGGCCCCCGGCAGACTCACTCGGCGTGACACCGGGCGAGCACCTCCCTGGCGAGCTGGCGGTAGGCGGCGGCACCGACGGAGTTGGAGGCGTAGGTGGTGATCGGCTCACCGGCGACCGTGGTCTCCGGGAAACGCACCGTGCGCCCGATGACCGTGTGGTAGACGTGGTCGTCGAAGGCCTCGACGACCCGGGCGAGCACCTCGCGGCTGTGCACGGTGCGCGAGTCGTACATCGTGGCGAGGATGCCGTCGAGCTCGAGCTCCGGGTTGAGCCGCTCCTGGACCTTCTCGATGGTCTCGGTCAGCAGCGCCACGCCGCGCAGGGCGAAGAACTCGCACTCCAGCGGCACGATCACCTTGTGCGCGGCCGTCAGCGCGTTGACCGTGAGCAGGCCGAGCGAGGGCTGACAGTCGATCACGATGTAGTCGTAGTCGGCCAGCAGCGGCTTGAGGGCGCGCTGGAGCGACGACTCGCGGGCGACCTCGGAGACCAGCTGGACCTCGGCCGCGGAGAGGTCGATGTTGCTGGGCAGCAGGTCCATGTTGGGGACCGCGGTCTTCAGCAGCACCTCGTCGGCCGACAGGCCCCGCTCCATGAGCAGGTTGTAGACGGTGAGGTCCAGCTCCATGGGGTTGACGCCGAGGCCGACCGACAGCGCGCCCTGCGGGTCGAAGTCCACGAGCAGCACGCGGCGCCCGTACTCCGCGAGCGCGGCGCCCAGGTTGATGGTGGACGTCGTCTTGCCGACGCCGCCCTTCTGGTTGCACATCGCGATGATGGTCGCGGGCCCGTGATCGGTCAGCGGGCCCGGGATCGGGAAGTACGGCAGCGGGCGTCCGGTCGGGCCGACGCGCTCACGGCGCTGGCGGGCCGCGTCGGGCGCGAGCGTGGCCGCGTACTCGGGATCGGGCTCGTACTCGGCGTCGGGGTCGTAGAAGTGCCCCTCGGGCAGGTCCTCGTAGTCGGCGAAGTGGTTGTGGGGCGCGCCACTTCCGTCGCCGGCCATGGCGTTCACGTGATGGCCATCCATGCTCTGGGGTGCTGTCTGAGCCATGTGGGGGCTGGTCTGGCTCTGGTGGGCTGCGAAGGTACGGACAGCGACGGAGCCGACAGCCTCGAGCCCCGCGGAGTCCTGGCCCCGCGCAGGCATTCCTGGTTGACCACCCCCGGGAGAAAATGTCGACTCATTCACAAGTCGTCTTACCTCCTTGGTGACCAGGAAACTTCTAGACAAGGTCAGCGTGGCACCATGCCGACGTTCGGCGACTCTATGGCGTGTCGGGCGTCCGCAGCAACACAATCCGCCGGACCCGGCCCGATGTGTCGGCAATGAAACACCCCGCTGTCAAGGGCGTATGAGTGTCGCACAGCAGGTTTCACCGGTGTGCGAATCGGTCGAAGGGTTACGTTCGAGGCGAGTTGACCGAGCGTCGCAAAGTGACCATACACACATCCGGCCGGACCTTGTCGGGCAAGGTCCGGCCGGATGTTCACGGTTGACGACCCCTGTTGACGAATCGCCTTTTCCGTAGGGATGACTTGAACCAGTCGCTCGGTCGCGGACCGGCGGGGGGTCAGCCGAGGAGCGACTCCAGCTCCACGTGCTCCAGGCCGTGCGCCTCGGCGACCTCCTTGTAGACGACCTTGCCGTCATGGGTGTTGAGACCCTTGGCGAGCGCGGCGTCGCGGCGCAGCGCCTCGACCCAGCCGTTGTTGGCCAGCGACACGATGTACGGCAGCGTCGCGTTGGTGAGGGCGTTGGTGGAGGTGTTCGGGACGGCGCCGGGCATGTTGGCGACGCAGTAGAAGATCGAGTTGTGGACCTGGAAGGTCGGCTCGGCGTGCGTGGTCGGACGGGAGTCCTCGAAGCAGCCGCCCTGGTCGATCGCGATGTCGACAAGAACACTTCCGGGCTTCATCCGGGAGACCAGCTCGTTGGTGACGAGCTTCGGGGCCTTGGCGCCCGGGATGAGGACGGCGCCGATGACGAGGTCGGCGTCCAGGACGGCCTTCTCCAGCTCGAAGGAGTTGGACATGACGGCCTTGACCCGGGTGCCGAAGATCTTGTCGGCCTCGCGCAGCTTGTTGATGTCGCGGTCCAGCAGCGTCACGTCGAAGCCCATGCCGACGGCGATCTGGGTGGCGTTCCAGCCGGAGACGCCACCGCCGATGACGACGGCCTTCGCCGGGGTGACGCCGGGGACTCCGCCGGGCAGGACACCGCGGCCGCCGTTGGCGCGCATCAGGTGGTAGGCGCCGACCTGAGGGGCCAGGCGGCCCGCGACCTCGGACATCGGGGCGAGCAGCGGCAGCGCGCGGCTGGGCAGCTCGACCGTCTCGTAGGCGATGGCGGTGGTGCCGGACTCGATCAGCGCGTCCGTGCACTCCTTGGAGGCGGCCAGGTGCAGGTAGGTGAAGAGCGTCTGGTCCTTGCGCAGGCGGTGGTACTCCTCCGCGATCGGCTCCTTGACCTTCAGCAGCAGGTCGGCGGCGGCCCAGACCTCGTCGGCGGTGTCGAGGATCCCGGCGCCGGCGGCGACGTACTCCTCGTCCGTGATCGAGGAGCCGAGGCCGGCGCCCCGCTCGATGACGACCTGGTGGCCGTTGCGCACCAGCTCGTGCACGCCGGCGGGGGTGATGGCCACCCGGAACTCGTTGTTCTTGACCTCGCGGGGGATGCCGACCTTCACGTCGATCACGGTCCTTGGCTCAGAGGGGGGTGTGGTACGTGACATACCCGGATGTAACAAGGCACACCGGGAGACACCGCAGGAGAACGTGCGGCAGAGCCAGTCTAATGAAGGCGTTCCCGCTGTCTAGCCTTTCATTGCATCAATCTTCAGTGGATGCACTACGGATTTCGCAGGCATTACCTCCGTGTTCCGGTTGTCGATCTTCCGGATCGCCCTCCTGCCCGGTCTCTTGCGGCTCTTCCCCCAGCATGCGCTCGGCCGCGCTGCGGTGCAGTCCGGCCGCCGTGGGGTCGCCGAGGTGGTCCAGGGTGTCGGCCAGCCGCAGGTGCAGCGCCGCCTGCAGCCGCGTGTCCTCCGCCCGGCGCGCCCACTCCACCGCCTCCTGGCAGGTGCGCAGCGATTCCTCGGGCCGGCCCGCGTACTCCTGCACCCGGGCCAGTTCGCTCAACGCCCGCGCGTGCGCGGCGACGTCCCCGAGCTTGCGGTACCCGGCGACCGCCGCCCGCCAGCCGCGGGCCGCCTCGCCGTAGCGGCCCGCGTAGGTGTGGGCGGCGGCGATCCGGCCGTACAGCCGGGCGGCGTCGGCGCGCTCGTCGCGGGCCAGGCGCTGGGCCAGCGCCCGGCCGTACCAGTCTGCGGCCCGGTCGTAGTCGCCCAGCTCCTCGTGGGCACCGCCCACGGATTCCATCGCGCGGCCGGTCGCGTACGGGTCGTTCGCCTCCCGTCCCGCGTCCAGCGCGGCCCGGTAGCGCACCAGCGCCTCGGCGGTACGCCCGGTCTGCGCGTCCAGGTCGGCCAGGTTCAGCAGGGCCGCCGCCCGCTCCCGGGGCAGCCGCTGCCGCTCGGCGACGTCCAGCACGAGCTGGTGGATGCCGTACAGGTCGGGGGCCGCGGCCTGGGTGCCGAAGTGCGCGACCAGCGTCCGCACGAGCTGGGACAGCAGCCGCCGGGCCAGCGTGTCCAGCTCTCCGTCGGCGACCGCGAGCCGGGCCGCGGCCAGCAGGGCGGGCCGGCGGATGCGCAGCCAGTCCTCCGCCGCGCGCGGGCTGGGGAAGCGCAGCGAGCGGGGCATGCCGAGCAGCTTGGCGCGGGCCTGCGGGGAGTCCGTCTCGGTGATGGCCCGGCAGGACTGGAGCAGCCGGACGGTCCGCTCCAGCATCCGGGCGCGGGCCAGCTGGAGCTCGGCGGGCTTGTCCTGGGTCTCGGTGAGGGCGCGCAGCAGCGGGTGCAGGGCGCCCGGCACCTCGTACTGGGGCAGCGGCGAGTCCACCCCCCGCAGCACGCCGAGGGCGACGAAGTCGTCGAGGGCGGTGCGGGCCGCGCTGACCGAGCAGCCGGCCAGCGCGGAGGCGGTGTGGGGGTCCACGTACCCGGCGGGGGCCAGGGCGAGCAGTCGCAGTATCCGGGCGGCCGGGGCCGGCAGGGCCGCGTAGAGGAGCCGGAACACCCGGCTGAGCGGGGTGCCCGCGGTCTCCTCGTCGTCCCCGGCGCGCAACTGCTTGGCGAGGTCCGCGACGGCCGACTTGGGGCGGGCGGCCAGCCAGCCGCCGGCCAGCATCAGCGCGGCGGGCTGTGCCTGGCACTCCTCGACCAGGGTCTCGGCGGCGCGCGGGTCCACGGTGATCCGCACCGAGCCGGCGCGCCGGGACAGCAGCTCCACCGCCGACTTGGTGTCCAGGCCGCCCAGGGTGCAGGGGCGGACGTCGGCGATCCCGGTCAGCGGACCCTGTGCGACGGCGACGGCCAGGCAGTCCGGGGCGTCCGGCAGCAGCGCGTCGACCTGCTCGGCGTCGGCCGCGTCGTCCAGCAGCAGCACCGTCCGGCGGCCGGCCAGGGCCGCGCGCAGCTCCGCCGCGAGGTCGTCCACGGCGGCTCCGGCGGGGGCCGGCAGCCCCAGTCCGGCGAGCAGGTCCCGGGCGGCGCGCTCGGTGGGGACGGGGGTGCCGTCGGGTTCGCTGAGCCGGGCCCGCAGCACCCCGTCCGGGTAGCGGCCGGCGACCTGCCGGACCAGTTCCTCGGCGAGCGCGGTGCGGCCGGAGCCGGGCCGGCCGGCGATCAGCAGCACGCGGGCGCGGGGAGCCTTGCGGCCTGCCAGGGTGTCGAGTCCGGCGCGCTCGATGTCCGCGCGCAGTTCCTTCAACTCCCGTGTGCGGCCCAGGAAGAACAACTCCGGCGACGTGTGTCCCGACAGCTCCAAGCCGCCTGTGTCCACCGCCTGATCCGTCACGGGCCACACTCCCGTCCCACCTGCACGTGCACAGCCCGCCGGGTCTCCGACCGGGCGTTTCCAGAGCCTAGTTCACGCTCTGCGACGATCCCGGTGGAGCACGGCGGCGGCGTCCCCCGATCGGATCAGGCGATGGTCACACCGGTGGGGGTGACCAGGGGATCGGAAGGCGGACAGGGGGCGGACCGGTGGGCGGATCAGGAGGAGAACGGCCGGGCCGGCCAGGGCGCCTCCGCCGGGCGCAGGGCGTCCAGTCCGTCCCCGGTCCGCGCGGCGACCAGCGACAGCACGCCCACGACCAGGCAGTTGTTGTGGAGTTCCCCGGCGAGCACCCCGCGCACCAGCTCCTGGACCGGCACCCGCTCCAGCTCCATGTCGGCCTCCTCGTGCTCGACCGCGAAACGCTCGCCCTCGGCCTCGGAGAGATCGCGGGCGAGGAAGATCCGTACGGCCTCGTCACAGCCGCCGGGCGTGGTGTACACGTCGGTCAGCACCCGCCAGTCCTCGGCCTTGACGTGCGCCTCCTCGTACAGCTCGCGCTGCGCGGCGTGCAGCGGGTTCTCGCCCGGCACGTCGAGCAGTCCGGCCGGGATCTCCCACAGCTTCTGGCGCACCGGGTGCCGGTACTGGCGCAGCACCAGGACGCGGTCGGCCTCGTCCAGCGCGAGCACGGCCACCGAGCCGGGGTGGACCTGGTAGTCACGGGTGACCGCCGTGCCGTCGGGCATGACCACCTCGTCGGTGCGGACGGAGGTCTTCGCGCCCCGGAAGGGGGTGTCCGTGGCCCGGATCTCCCACTCCTCGGGGGTGTCCTTGATCGTCATGCCCTGTCCTTCCAGACGTTCAGAAGAAGACGTACAGAAAAAGCCGGGGCGCGTCCCCGTCGTGAAGGACGCACCCCGGCCACCGTACAACCGTCGAGTTACTTGCCCGTCTGCGCCGTCTTGCGCTCGACGGCCGCCTTCACCAGACCCGCGAACAGCGGGTGCGGTCGGGTCGGCCGGGACCGCAGTTCCGGGTGCGCCTGCGTGGCCACGAGGTAGGGGTGGACCTCACGGGGGTACTCCACGTACTCGACCAGCTTGCCGTCCGGGGAGGTGCCGGAGAACTGGATGCCCGCCTTCTTCTCGAGCTCCGCCCGGTACGCGTTGTTGACCTCGTACCGGTGGCGGTGCCGCTCCTCGACGTACTCCTTGCCGTCGTAGACCTCGCGCACGATGGAGCCCTCGGCGAGCTTGGCCGGGTACATGCCCAGCCGCATCGTGCCGCCCATGTCGCCCTCGCCGGCGACGATGTCGAGCTGCTCGGCCATGGTGGAGATCACCGGGTGGGCGGTGGCCGGGTCGAACTCGGTGGAGTTGGCGTCGGCGATGCCCGCCAGGTTGCGCGCGGCCTCGATCACGATGCACTGCAGGCCCAGGCAGAGGCCGAGCAGCGGGATCCTGTTCTCGCGGGCGTACTGGATCGCGCCGACCTTGCCGGAGACACCGCGGTCGCCGAAGCCGCCGGGGATGCAGATCGCGTCCACGTCGCCGAGCTGCTCGGCGGCGCCGGCCGGGGTGCGGCAGTCGTCGGAGGTGACCCACTTGATCTTGACGCGGGTGTGGTGGGCGAAGCCGCCGGCGCGCAGCGCCTCGGTCACCGACAGGTACGCGTCGGGCAGGTCGATGTACTTGCCGACCAGCGCCAGGCTGATCTCGTGCGCGGGGTTGTGGACGCGGTCGAGCAGGTCGTCCCAGGTCGTCCAGTCCACGTCCCGGAACGGCAGGTCCAGCTTGCGCACCGCGTAGGCGTCCAGTCCCTCGGCGTGCACGACCTTCGGGATGTCGTAGATCGACGGCGCGTCGGGGCAGGCCACGACGGCGGCCTCGTCGACGTCGCACATCAGCGAGATCTTCCGCTTGATGGCGGTGGGCACCTCGCGGTCGCAGCGCAGCACGATGGCGTCCGGCTGGATGCCGATGTTGCGCAGGGCGGCGACGGAGTGCTGGGTCGGCTTGGTCTTCAGCTCGCCGGACGGGCCGATGTAGGGCAGAAGGGAGATGTGGACCACGAACACGTTGTCCCGGCCGACCTCGTGGCGGACCTGGCGGACGGTCTCCAGGAACGGCAGCGACTCGATGTCGCCGACCGTGCCGCCGACCTCCGTGATGACGACGTCCACGTCGTCCGCGGCCATCCGGCGGATGCGGTGCTTGATCTCGTTGGTGATGTGCGGGATGACCTGGACCGTGTCGCCCAGGTACTCGCCGCGCCGCTCCTTGGCGATCACCGTCGAGTAGACCTGGCCGGTGGTGACGTTGGCGGAGCCGTCCAGGTCCCGGTCGAGGAAACGCTCGTAGTGGCCGATGTCCAGGTCGGTCTCGGCGCCGTCGTTGGTGACGAACACCTCACCGTGCTGGAAGGGGTTCATCGTGCCCGGGTCGACGTTGATGTACGGGTCGAGCTTCTGCATGACGACGCGCAGGCCCCGGGCCTTCAGCAGCATGCCGAGGCTGGAGGCGGTCAGACCCTTGCCGAGCGAGGAGGCGACACCCCCGGTGACGAAGATGTGCTTGGTCGTCGTTGTTTTGGGCGGCATGGCCAAGAGGGGGCTCCCGTGGTCTCGGTCTGGGGGTGCGGTGCGGCCGTCCGGTCCGGTGGGACACCGGGGTTCTCCTGGAGGAGCCGTCGCTGCGGTTCGGGGGTTCTACGCCCACCGGTCCACGGGCTACCAGGGTATCAGCGCCGCGGCCGGATGGCTTCCGGCGACGCTGCGCGCACGGCCCGCCACGGACGTGCACCACTCACGCCCTCCCCGCCCCCTGCTCACCCGTTCGGCGCAGACCGGTTCTCCGGACCGGGACGCAGATCATCTACGTGCGTCGTATCCTGCTCGGACACTCGCTGCCGAGCCCGCCGGCCGAACGGCACCACCCCAGCCCGTAAGAAACCGGAACAACGAGAGCTCGTCAGATCGTTGAGTGACGACTGTCGTCCCGGGGCCAACGGCTCGGCGACGGTTTTGCTTCACAGCTCAACGACGCACTACAACGACCCCTTGACCGCACTGAGCGACAGCCCCCTGTTCGGGGCTACGTGGCCGTTCGACTGGAGTTAGCACGTGGCCGGGCGCATCGAAGACTACGCACTCATCGGAGACATGCAGACCGCTGCCCTGGTCTGCCGGGACGGCACAGTCGACTGGCTGTGCCTGCCCCGCTTCGACTCGCACGCCATCTTCGCCGGTCTGCTGGGCACCGAGGAACACGGCTTCTGGCGGATCGGCCCGGCGCACGCCGCCGACGCCGAGCCGCCCGTCGCGGCCCGGCGCGGCTACCGCGGCGACTCCCTGATCCTCGAGTCGGAGTGGGACACCCTGCGCGGCACGGTCCGCGTGATCGACTTCATGCCGCCGCGTGACGGCGCCCCCCAGCTGATCCGCATCGTGGAGGGCGTCTCGGGCCGGGTCCCCATGCGGTCGGCGCTGCGGATGCGGTTCTCCTACGGCCGGGTGGTGCCCTGGGTGCACAAGCACGAGGGCCGCACCGTGGCCGTGGCCGGCCCCGACTCGGTCTGGTACGACACGCCTGCCGAGACCGAGGGCAAGGAGCTGACCACCTACTCCGAGTTCACGGTCTCCCCCGGTGAGCGGGTGGCGTTCACCCTCTCCTGGCAGCCCTCCCACAAGGAGGCGCCGCCGCTGCCGGAGCCCGAGCAGTCGCTGGAGGCGACGGAGGACTTCTGGCGGGAGTGGGTCGAGCACTGTACGTACCACGGCCCCTACCGGGAGCCGGTGATCCGCTCCCTGATCACGCTGAAGGCGCTGACGTACGCGCCGACCGGCGGCATCGTCGCCGCCCCGACCACCTCCCTTCCGGAGGAGATCGGCGGCGTGCGCAACTGGGACTACCGCTACACCTGGCTGCGGGACGCGGCGATCACCCTGTCGTCGCTGCTGCGCACCGGCTACCGCGAGGAGGCCCGCGCCTGGCGCGAGTGGCTGCTGCGGGCCGTCGCCGGCGACCCGGAGAACCTGCAGATCATGTACGGCATCGCGGGTGAGCGCGAGCTCGGCGAGGCCGAGCTGGACTGGCTGCCCGGCTATGAGAACTCCGCCCCGGTCCGGGTCGGCAACGGCGCCGCGCACCAGCTCCAGCTGGACGTCTACGGCGAGGTCACCGAGGCCCTGCACCTGGCCCACATGACCGGCCTGTCGCGCAGCGACTACGCCTCCCTGCTCCAGCTGAAGCTGATCAGCTACCTGGAGAAGCACTGGCAGGAGCCCGACGAGGGCATCTGGGAGGTGCGCGGACCGCGCCGCCACTTCGTGCACTCCAAGGTCATGGCGTGGGTCGCCGTCGACCGCACGATCAAGCTGATCGAGTCCGGCGACGCGGACGGCCCGCTGGAGCGCTGGAGGGAGCTGCGCGACGACATCCACCGCGAGGTGTGCGAGAAGGGCTACGACAAGGAACGCAACACCTTCACGCAGTCCTACGGCTCCAAGGAGCTGGACGCCTCGCTGCTGCTGATCCCGCAGGTGGGTTTCCTGCCCCCGGACGACAAGCGGGTGATCGGCACCGTCGAGGCGATCCAGCGCGAGCTGTCCACCCCGGACGGGTTCATCCTGCGCTACCCGACCTCCGGGGAGGACGAGGGCGTCGACGGCCTGCCCGGCGACGAGGGCGCCTTCCTGGCCTGCTCGTTCTGGATGGCCGACGACCTGGCGATGATCGGCCGCGTCGACGAGGCCCGCAAGCTGTTCGAGAAGCTGCTGTCCCTGCGCAACGACCTCGGACTGCTCGCCGAGGAGTGGGACCCGCGCCTGCAGCGGCAGGTCGGCAACTTCCCGCAGGCCTTCAGCCACGTCCCGCTGATCGACACCGCGCTGCGGCTGACGGCCTCCGGCGCGTACGGCGGCTGAGCGCGCCGCCCGGGCCGGGCCGCCCTACGCTGGGAGGTACCGGAACCCCCTGGGCGGAAAGGGGGCGGCCATGGCTTCCCCTTCGAAGGCGGGCACGGCACTGGCCGCGCTGCGCGAGGATCTGGCCGGTGACGTGTTCGCACCGGGGGACGCGGGTTACGACGGGGCCCGGACCGTCTTCAATGCCATGATCGACCGCCGCCCGGCGGTGATCGCGCAGTGCGCGCACGAGGACGACGTGGTGCGCGCCGTGCGGTTCGGCCGGGAGCTGGACCTGAACATCGCGGTGCGCGGCGGCGGGCACAGCGTGGCCGGGATGGCGCTGAACGACAACGGACTGGTCGTGGACCTGCGCCGGATGCACGGGGTCACGGTCGATCCGGGCGCCGAGGCGGTCCGCGTGCAGGGCGGCGCGACCATGAGCCACCTGGACCGCGCCACCCAGCCGTACGGCCTGGCCACCACCGGGGGGCGGGCCTCGACGACCGGGGTGGGCGGTTTCGTGCTGGGCGGCGGCAGCGGCTGGCTGGACCGCTGGTGCGGGCTCGCCGTGGACAACCTGCTCGGTGTGGAACTGGTCACCGCCGACGGCGAGCGGACGCACGCGAGCGCCGACGAGAACCCCGACCTGTTCTGGGCGCTGCACGGCGGCGGCGGCAACTTCGGCATCGCCACCGCGCTCACCCTCAGGCTGCACGAGCTGCCCGAGTTCGCCATCGCCCTGCTGCTGTACCGCCCGGAGGCGGGCCGCGAGGTGGTGCGCGCCTTCCGGGACGTGATCGAACCGGGGCCGGCGGAGGCGTCCGGCGGCGTGCTGTACCTCACCGCGCCGCCGGAGGACTTCGTGCCGCCGCACCTGGTGGGTTCGCTGGTGTGCGTGGCGCTGCTGACGTACGCGGGCGCGGAGGCGGGCCTGCGCGAGGTCGCGGAGCCGCTGCTGGCGCTGCCGCACGAGGCGGAGGTCGTCGGGGCGATGCCGTACGCCGACGTGCAGTGCATGATCGACGATCCGCCCGGGATGCGGAACTACTGGTCGGCGGAGTACCTGACGGGCGCGCCGGACGAGTTCGTGGACGTCTTCTGCGCCCTCGGGCAGAACATGCCGGTGCCGACCGGAACGCAGCACGTGCTGTTCCCGCTCGGCGGCGCCGTCGCGGCCGGCCCCGCGGAGTACCCCGTCCCCTACCGCGGCTCCCCCTGGGTCGTGCACCCCTTCGGCATCTGGGCGGACCCCGCCGACGACGGGCGGTGCATCCCGTGGGTCCACGACGTGCGCGGCCACGTCCGCCCCTGGGCCACCGGCGCGGTCTACCTCAACTTCATCGGCGACGAGGGCGCCGACCGGGTCCGGGCGGGACTGGGTGCGGAGAACACCGCCCGGCTCGGGGCGCTGAAACGCCGCTGGGACCCGGACAACGTGTTCCGCTTCAACCACAACATCGAGCCCGCCTGAGACCGTCCGGGGATGCCGCCGGAACACGCGCGCCGGTACCGTCCGCTGCATGGACAGCCGCACCGACCACCGATTCGACAGCCAGGGCGCCGGCATCACCGTGCAGCGCGCCCTGGAGCTGCCGGGCCTGCGCAGCGGCCTGCCCGAGGTGCTGGCGGGGGCGGACCGGTTGCAGCGCAGGGTGCGCTGGGTGCACGCCGGCGAGGTGCCCAACATCGCCTCCCTGCTGAAGGGCGGCGAGCTGCTCCTGACCACCGGCTACGCCCTGGGCACCCGCCCCGCCGACCAGCGCGCCTTCGTCCGCACGCTCGCCGAACGCGGCATCGCCGCCCTGGTCGTCGAGCTGGGCCCGCGCTTCGCCCGGCTGCCCGCCGCCCTCGTCGAGACGGCCCGCGCGGCCGGGCTCCCCCTGGTCCAGCTGCACCGCGAAGTGCCGTTCGTGACGGTCACCGAGGAGATCCACACCGAGATCGTCAACGGCCACTACGCGCTGCTCCAGCGGGCCGAGGAGGTGCACCGCCGCTGCACCGAGGCCCTGCTCGGCGGCGGCGGGGTCCCCCAGGTCCTCGGCATCCTCGCCGACTTCGGCACCAACCCCGTCTTCCTGGAGACCTCCGACGGCCGGCTGCTCTACGCGGCCGGCGCCGGGCCCGAGGGCGCCGATCCGCTGCAGGTCTGGGAGGGCCTGCGCGGCCAGCACAAGGACACCCCGCCACCGGCCGGTTCCGTCCTCGTCGACGTGCCGGGCGGCGGGGCCGGCACCGGCTCCGTGCGCGCCCGCCTCGTCCTGCTGCCGGTGTGCGCCCCACTCGCGCCCGTACACCGGATCGCCGCCGAGCGCGCGGCCGGCATCCTCGCCGTCGTCCTGATGCAGGCCCGCCAGGAGGAGGAGCTGGCCGCGCGCGGGCGCGGCGACTTCCTCACCGACCTCGCCGAGGGCCGTATCGCCGCGGAGGACGCCCCCGCCCAGGCCCGCGTCCTCGGCTTCAGACCGGGCGACAGCCCGCTGCTGCCGGTGGTGATGCGGCTCGGCGACGCCCTCTCCCCCGGCGGCGGCTGGGCGGTCCTCGCCCGCGCGGTCGCCGAGGAACTGGCCTCGGTCGGCGTGCCCGTCCTGCTCGGCGTGCGTCCCGTGGAGGGCCGGGTCCCCCTCCTGCTCGGCCTGCGCTCGGAGACGGAACGCCCGGCGGTCGCCGACCGGGTCGCGGCGGCGCTGCGGGCCGGAGTGGAGCGCGCCGGGTTCCGGCGGCCGGGCGCGCCGCCGCCGGTCGTGGTCGTCGGGGTGGCGGGCGGCTGGGCGGCGGTCTCCGCCGGGCTGCGGCACGCGGCGGAGACGGCGACCGCCGCCCAGGGCCTGCCCGACCGCCCGTGGTACGACGCGCGCCGCCTCGACATCGACCTGCTGCTGTGGCGCCTGCGCGACCACCCCGACCTCGCGGCCTTCGTGGACCGCGCGATCGGGCCCGTACGCGACCACGACCGCCGGTCCCGGCCCCCGTTGCTGCCCACCCTGGAGACCTACCTGGCGCACGCCGGCCGCAAGGCGGAGACCGCCCGGGAACTGCACCTGAACCGCCAGACCCTGTACAACCGCCTCGCCCGCATCGGTGAGCTGCTGGGCACCGACCTGGACGACCCCCAGACGGTCCTGGCCCTGAGCCTGGCCCTGCGGGCCAGGCGGCACGCGGGGTGAGGGGTGAGTGGCCGGCCGGGCGGCGGTCCGGGGACGCGGTCAGGCCAGCGGCCGATGCCGCGTCAACTCGTCGTAGACGCTGAGCACCTGGGCGACCGTCTCGTCCTCCGTCGGCCAGGTCGCCGCCTGCCGCACCCCCCGCTCGCGCAGCAGCTCCCGCCGCTGCGGATCCCCGAGCAGCCGCACGACGGCCGCGGCGAAGGCGTCCGCGTCCCCGGCCGGGACCAGTTCCGCCGCGTCCCCGACCAGCTCGCGGATCCCGCCGACGGCGGTCGCGACGACCGGCACGCGCGCGTACAGGGCCTCCTGCGCCAGTACGGACCGCGACTCCCGGCAGCCCGGCAGCAGCACCAGGTCGGCCGCGGCGAGCAGCGCCGCGACGTCGTCCCGCGGCCCGACCAGCCTCACCGGCAGCCGCTCGTCCTCGATCCGGCCCTGCAGCTCGCCCCGCAGCGGTCCCTCTCCCGCGACGACGACGACCGGCCCGGGGTCCAGCGTCCGCCAGGCCCGTGCGGCGTCCAGCAGCAGCTCGTACCCGCGCTGCCTCTCCAGCGAGCCGACCGCGAGCAGCAACGGCCTTGCGATGGCGCCGAGTTCGGCCCGCACCTTGGAGCACTGCCGGTCCGGGTCGCCGCGTTCCGCCGGCGTCCGCGGGCCGGGCAGGGACACGGCGGCGAGCCGCGCGTCCCGCGCTCCGGTGCGGCGCGCCCGGTCCACCAGGTCCGAGCTGGTGCCCAGCACGACGGTGGCGGCCTTCACCACCCGCCGCTCCAGCACCCGCAGCAGATGCCCGCGCGCCCCTTCGGCATACGCCCGGTTGTGCCAGGTGACGACCAGCGGAACGGGTTTCCCGCTGAGCGCGAGCGCCGCGCGGAAGGAGGCGTGCAGCCCGTGCGCGTGCACCAGGTCGGCGTCCGCGCAGGCCACCCGCAGCGCCGCCACGGACACCGGGTCGCTGCTGCGGGGCACGTGCACGTGGTCGGCGCCGGCACCGGTGAAGTCGTAGGTGTGATCGGCCTCGGTGGGGGCGCACACCGTGACCCGCACGCCCCGAGCGACGAGCCCCGCGGCCAGCGAGCGCACGTGCGCGCTGCTGCCGGCGCTGCCTCCGCCCAGCACCTGCACGGTGCGCAGCGGCGACTGGCCGTGCGGGGAGTGGCTGCTCACGGGGGTCACGTGGCCGGGCTCCTGATTCGGCGTCGGTCGATCACGCGGTCACGGAGAAACGTACAGAAGGAACGGGCGGAGGGATGTGCCGCGCGGTGCCTTCCCTACGCCGTCAAGCATGCCAGCCCGTACGCCCGTTCCGGGAACACCGCACACGCGAGCGCCGCCCGGCCCGGCGGCAACGCACCAACTCGCATCCCCCGGACGGGTGAACCGGTGGGGCGCGTGGATGACCTCGCGCCCCCCACCCGTGACCCGGCCCCCACCCGTGGCCCAGCACCCCGCACGACGGCCCCGGCGGCTCACCCCCGCGCGCCCGCTCGTGCACTCATCCGCTCCCCGCCCACGGCGGCGGCCACGACAGCCGCGGCATGAGCGGCCAGCCCGGCGCGCCCGCTCCCCGCGACCACCGCGGCCCCCAGCGCCGCACCCAGCGCGTGCGCCCCCGCGTCCCCGAGCATCGCCCGCTCCCCCAGGTCGTCCGGCAGCACCGCTCCCGCGGCCCCCGTCGCGGCGGCGGCGAGCCCGGCCGCCGGCCCCTTCCCCGGCAGCCGCGGCGCCGCGAGCGCCAGCACGGTCCCGGCGGCCCGTCCCGGCCGCACGTCCACGAGGTTCACCAGGTGCGCGGCCCCGGCGATCACGAGCCCCGCCAGCACCTTGTCGGCCACCCGCTCCTTCATCAGCGCCCCCGCGAGCAGCCCCGCGGCCGAGATCCCGAACAGCTTGACGGCGCCGCTGGTGACCTCGCCGTCCCGCAGCGCGGACAGGTGAGCGCGGAACCCGCGCCGCGGATCGCCCGCCCCGGCGAAGTCGTCGTAGGCCCCGCAGGCCCCCGCGACGGCCACCGCGACCCCGGCGGCGGGCCGTATCCGCCCGGCCGTCAGCGCGGTGGCCAGCGCGGCGGCGGGACCGGCGTACAGCTCGACGGTCCGGCCGGCGTGGTTGGTGCGGTGCCATCCGGGGTGGCCGGCCGGGACGGCGGCGCGCAGGAGGGCGGTGGCGGCACGGGTGAGCAGGGCGGATGCGCCAAGCGAAACGATCATCCGCCCACTCTAGGAAGTGTCGACAGCGGGGCGACCGACGACAACGCCGCAGATGCGCGTGCCAGGCCCCGCGACGCCGGGGTGCTCCGAACGACAGGCCCTGACTAGCCCGCGTCGGCCCGAGCCGCCGCCAGCAACTCCTCCGCATGGGCCCGGGCGGTCTCGGAGTCCTCCTGCCCCGCCAGCATCCGGGACAGCTCCCGGATCCGCTCCTCGCCCTCCAGCACCTTCACCCCGGACCGCGTGACCGAGCCGTCGTTGGTCTTCTCCACCAGCAGCTGCCGGTCGGCGAACGCGGCCACCTGCGGCAGGTGCGTCACCACGACGACCTGCGCGGTCCTGGCCAGCCGTGCCAGCCGCCGCCCGATCTCGACCGCGGCCTTGCCGCCGACCCCCGCGTCGACCTCGTCGAAGAGGTACGTCGGCACCGGATCGGTGCCCGCGAACACGACCTCGACGGCCAGCATCACCCGGGACAGCTCACCGCCGGAGGCGCCCTTGGCGATGGGCCGGGCCGGCGCCCCCGGGTGGGGCGCGAGCAGCAGCTCGACCTCGTCGACACCGGACGGCCCGTACGCCACGGTCCGCCCGCCGACCTCCACGCCCTCGGGGTCCTCGGTCTGCCGGATGGCGAAGGACACGCGCGCGTGGGGCATGGCCAGCGAGGCCAGCTCCGCCGTGACGGCGGCGGCGAACCGTTCGGCGGCCTCGGCCCGCGCGTCGCTGAGGGCCTGCGCGAGCCCGCCGAGTTCCGCCCGCAGCGCGTCCCGTTCGGCGGTCAGTTCCTCGATCCGCGTGTCGTCGCCCTGCAGCTCGGTCAGCCGGGCGGCGCCGCGCTCGGCCCAGGCGAGCACCTCGGCCACGTCCTCGCCGTACTTCCGGGTCAGCGCGTTCAGCGCGGCCCGCCGCTCCTCGACCGCCGTCAGCCGCAGCGGGTCGGCGTCGAGGTCGTCGGCGTACCCGGCCAGCTCCCCGGCCACGTCACCGAGCAGGATGCCGATCTCCCCGATCCGCTCGGCGAGCGCGGCCAGCGCCGGATCGTGCGACCGTACGGCCTCCAGGGCCCGGTGGGCGCCCGCGACGAGCGTGGAAGCGTCGACGCCCTCGGGGTCCTCCGGATTGCCCGCCAGGGCGGCGTGGGCGGCCGCGGCGGCGGACGCCAGCGCCTCGGCGTGGCCCAGCCGCTCGGCCTCCTCGGCCAGCTCGGTGTCCTCCCCCGGGCGGGGTTCGACGGCGGCGATCTCGTCGAGCCCGTAGCGGAGCATGTCGGCCTCCTGGGCCCGCTCGCGCGCACGCGTGGTGATCTCGTCGAGCTCGGCGGAGACGGCCCGCAGCCGCCTGTAGGCCTCGCCGTACTTGGCCAGCGGTACGGCGACCGCGTCCCCGGCGTACCGGTCGAGCGCCTGCCGCTGCCGGGACAGCTTCAGCAGTCCCTGCTGGTCGGTCTGCCCGTGCACGGCCACCAGCTCGTCGGCCAGCTCGGCCAGCAGCCCCACCGGCACGGACCGTCCGCCGAGATGCGCCCGCGAGCGCCCCTCGGCGGAAACGGTACGGCTGATCAGCAGCGCCCCGTCGTCCAGCTCGGCCCCGGCCTCCTCGGCCCGTACGGCCACGGAGGCGTCCGCCGGCAGCGCGATCCGCCCCTCGACGACCGCCTTCTCGGCACCGATCCGCACCAGCGCCGGGTCCGCCCGCCCACCGAGCAGCAGGCCCAGGCTGGTGACCACCATGGTCTTGCCCGCGCCCGTCTCGCCGGTGACGGCGGTGAACCCTGGCGACAGCTCGACCACGGCGTCGTCGATGACTCCGAGCGACCGTATCCGCATCTCCTCCAACACGGACAAGACCATACGAGGTCCGGGTCCGCGCGTGCGAGGTGGCCTGTCACCCGGGCGGGTGGACCGGCCTCGAAGCGGCCGGGCAAACCGCGCGACGGGCCACGGACGGCCCATCCGCACCCACGACAGCCCCGGACCACCCCGCCCGGCGACGCCCTCCCGCGGCGCCGCCGCACAGCCGTGCGGCACCCCCTGCCGCGGCGCGCACGGCCAGGGCCTGTCATCCGGATCAGGCCGACTGTGCGGTGCGGCGCCTTCCGGCCGACCGGACCCCGCGACGCCGGGATGATCCGAAACAGGCCCTAGTGAGGCGCGCCCCGCCACCCCGACACCGGCAGTGCGAACTTCGCCACCAGCCGGTCCGTGAACGAGGCGTGATGCAGCCGGGCGAGCCGCACCGGCACCGCTCCCCGCCGTACCTCCACCCGTGCCCCCGGCGGCAGCTCGACGGTCCGCCGCCCGTCGCACCACAGCACGCCCGGCGGGATGTGCGGCAGCACCTCCACCGCGAGCACGGAATCCGGTGAGGTCACCAGCGGCTTCGCGAACAGCGCGTGGGCGCTGATCGGCACCATCAGCAGCGCCTCCACCTCGGGCCAGACCACGGGGCCGCCCGCGGAGAACGCGTAGGCCGTCGACCCGGTCGGCGTGGACAGCACGATGCCGTCGCACCCGAACCCCGTCACCGGCCGCCCGTCGATCTCCAGCACGACTTCCAGCAGCTTCTCCGCGCCGGCCTTCTGCACGGCCGCCTCGTTGAGCGCCCAGTCGGTGTGCACGATGTCGCCGTTGCTGTGCACGACGACGTCGACGGTCATCCGTTCCTCGACCTCGTACGCCCGGGTCACCACCCGGTCGACGACCTTGTCCAAGTCGTCCCGCTCGGCCTCCGCGAGGAACCCGACCCGCCCCAGGTTCACGCCGAGCATCGGCACCCCGGACGCCCGGGCGAACTCCGCCCCGCGCAGCAGCGTGCCGTCCCCGCCGAGCACGATCAGCAGCTCGCACCCGTCGAGGCACTGCGGGGTCGCCTCCTTGACCAGCACCACCTCGTCGGGCAGCGGCAGGTCGCGGGCCTCGTCCTCCAGGACCCGCACCCCGATCCCGGACCTCAGGAGCCCCTTCACCACGAGCTCGGCGCTGCGAACGGCTGCCGGACGCCCGGTGTGGGCCAGCAGGAAAACAGTACGAGCTCGGTTCGATGTCAACGCGGCCCCTCCGCCACTGCACGGTCAACGTCGGCCGGGTCCAGCTCCGGAGCACCGGCCCGCAGCCACAGAAAGTACTCGACATTCCCGGAAGGACCGGGCAGCGGACTGGCGGTGACCCCCCGCACCCCGAGCCCCAGCTCCCATGCCTTCCCGGCCACTGCCCGCACGGCCTCCGCCCGCAGCTGCGGACTCCGTACGACACCCCCGCTGCCCAGTCGCTCCTTCCCCACCTCGAACTGCGGCTTGACCATCATCACGAGGTCGGCGTCCGCCCTCGCGCACCGCACCAGCGCGGGCAGCACCAGCCCGAGCGGGATGAAGGAGAGATCCCCCACGACCAGGTCCACCGGCTCCCCGTCGATCGCGTCGAGCGTCAGCTCCCGCACATTCGTACGGTCCTTCACGGTCACGCGTTCATCGCTCTGCAGGGTCCAGGCGAGCTGCCCGTAGCCGACGTCGACCGCGACGACGTGGGCCGCGCCCGCGCGCAGCAGCACATCCGTGAAGCCGCCGGTGGACGCCCCGGCGTCCAGCGCCCGCCGCCCCTCGACGGCCAGTCCCCGCGGTACGAAGACCTCCAGCGCCCCGGCGAGCTTGTGCCCGCCCCGGGAGACGTACTCGGGGTCGTTGTCGTCGGAGGCGACGACGATGGCCGCCGCGGTCTCCACCTGCGTGGCGGGCTTGGTCGCGACGGTCCGGCCGACGGAGACCCGCCCCGCGGCGATCAGCTGGCTGGCGTGCTCACGCGAGCGCGCGAGCTTCCGGCGGACCAGCTCCGCGTCGAGACGGCGGCGTGCGACTCCTGCCACGTTCGGTTCAGCTCCTGCGGTCGTACGGCAATGGAAGGCGGGACCCGAAGGGTCTCATCGAGGGGTGGCGCCCGGCTGACGGGCGGGAGCCGGAGGCCCCGGGCGGGCGTCCAGCGCGGTGAGCGCGTCGCGCAGCCCCCGGTGTACATCCTCGTACACCTCGACGTGTCCGTCCGTCGCGAGGTGGTCGGCGTCGGCCAGCCGGTCCAGGGCGGCGTCGACGTCGGCGTTCCCGGTGGGCGTGCGGGGCACGCCGAGCGGGGCCGGGGCGGCGGGGTCGTCAGCGGACTCCGGCGCCGGCGGCTCCGGCACCGCGGGTACTTCGTCGTTCATGCCCCGACGCTACCCCGAAGCCCTGGGGTACCGTCGATCCGATGGCCACGATCGAGGAGTGCCGCGGCGCACTCGACAAGCTCTCGGACAGCATGCGGCGCTCCGAGGGGGACGTCCGCGAGGCGGCGGCCCTCGACCGCTCGGTGAGCTGCCACATCACGGACCTGGACGTCACGTTCGCGGGCCGGATGACGGGCGGCCGGATCGAGGTGCACGAGACCGTCCAGGGCCCGCCCCGCGAGAAGGCGCGGATCCGGCTCGCGATGACCGGCGACGACCTGGTCGCGCTGGTCGACGGCGAGCTGCACTTCGCCCGGGCGTGGGGCTCGGGCCGGGTGCGGCTGGAGGCGGGCCTCACCGATCTGTTTCGGCTCAGGAAGCTGCTGTAGCCGCCACCTTCGCGCCGCGGGCCCGGCCGGCCGTGCGAGCCCTGCGCGCGGCCGGCACCACCAGCGGCGTACCGGTCTCCGGGTCGTCGACGACCTGGCAGCGCAGCCCGAAGACCCGCTCGACCAGCTCGGCGGTGACGATGTCGTTCGGCGCGCCCTGGGCGATCACCTCGCCGCCGCGCAGCGCGATGAGGTGGGTGGCGTACCGGGCCGCGTGGTTGAGGTCGTGCAGCACGGCGACGAGCGTGCGGCCCTGCTCCTCGTGCAGTTCGGCGCAGAGGTCGAGCACGTCGATCTGGTGCTGGATGTCGAGGTAGGTGGTCGGCTCGTCGAGCAGCAGCAGCGGGGTCTGCTGGGCGAGCGCCATCGCGATCCACACCCGCTGCCGCTGGCCGCCGGACAGTTCGTCGACGTACCGGTCGGCCAGCTCGGCCACCCCGGTCTGCGCCATGGACTCCCGCACGACCCGCTCGTCCTCGCTCGACCACTGGCGCAGCAGGCCCTGGTGCGGGTACCGGCCGCGGCCGACCAGATCGGCGACGGTGATGCCGTCGGGAGCGATCGACGACTGCGGCAGCAGGCCGAGGGTGCGGGCGACCTTCTTCGCCGGCATCGACTGGATGACCTGCCCGTCGAGCAGCACCCGGCCCTCGCTCGGCTTCAGCATCCGTGACAGCGCCCGCAGCAGCGTGGACTTGCCGCACGCGTTGGGGCCGACGATCACGGTGAAGGAGTGGTCGGGGATCTCCACCGAGAGCTGTTCGGCGATGACCCGCTGGTCGTAGGCGAGGGTGACGTTCTCGGCGGACAGGCGGTTCACGGTGCTCCTTCGGTTGTTCGGCCAGGGGGCGCTCATATCCGGCCCGCCCGGCGCTCGGTGACCAGCAGCCACAGCAGGTACACGCCGCCGACGACGCCGGTGACCACGCCCACGGGCAGCTGGTCGGCGCCGAACAGCCGCTGCGACACCCAGTCGGCGGTGACCAGCAGCGCGGCGCCCATGCACAGCGACGGCAGCAGGTTCGGGCCGGGCGAGCGGGTCAGCCGCCGGGCGAGCTGCGGCGCGGTGAGCGCCACGAAGCTGACCGGGCCGGCGGCGGCGGTGGCGGCCGCGGTGAGCAGGACGGCGGACACCATCAGCAGCATCCGTACGCGCTCCACGCGCACCCCGAGGGCGTTGGAGACGTCGTCGCCCATCTCCATCATCCGCAGCCCGCGCGCGTTGGCGAGGACGAGCGGGACGAGCACGGCGCACAGCGCCGTCAGCGGCCAGACCTGCGCCCAGTCCCGGCCGCTGAGCGAGCCGGTCATCCAGACGAGAGCGCGCGATGCGTCGACCAGGTCGGCCTTGGTCATCAGATAGCCGTTGACGGCCGTGACGATCGCCGAGATGCCGATGCCGACGAGGACCAGCCGGTAGCCGTGCACCCCCCGCTTCCAGGCGAGCGCATAGATGGAGAGACCGGTCACCAGACCGCCCACGAGGGCACCCAGGGTCACCTCGGAGGCGCTGCCGGAGAACAGCACGATCACCACGAGCGCCCCGGCCGTCGCCCCCTGCCCGAGCCCGAGGATGTCCGGACTGCCCAGCGGATTGCGGGAGATGGCCTGGAACAGCGCGCCGCCGAGCCCGAGCGAGGCCCCGACCAGCAGCCCGACCAGCACCCGCGGCAGCCGCAGCTCGTTGACGATGAACTGCTGACCGGGGTCGCCGCCGCCCAGCAGGGTCTTCAGCACGTCACCGGCGGACATCGGGAAGTCGCCGGTGCCGATCAGCAGCACGCTCGCGGTGAACGCGGCGGCCAGCAGCAGCACGACCACCGTGACGGCCCGGACGTCCACCCGCACGGACAGCCCGCCCGGGGTGCGCAGGGCGCGGGCCGCGCCGTGCGCCGCGCCGCCCCCCGTGCTCTTCTCTGCACTCTTCACAGCTGGGCCGTCCTCCGCCGTCGTACCAGAAAGATGAAGACCGGGCCGCCGAGGATCGCCGTGACGATGCCGACCTGGAGCTCCGCGGGCCGGGCCACGACGCGGCCGACGACATCGGCACCGAGCAGCAGCACCGGCGACAGAACGGTCGCGTACGGCAGGATCCAGCGCAGGTCCGGGCCGGTGAAGGAGCGCACCACATGCGGCACCATCAGCCCGACGAACACGATCGGCCCGCAGGCGGCGGTCGCCGCCCCGCACAGCACGGTCGCGGCGAGCATGGCCAGCGCCCGGGTCCTGTTCAGGTCGGCGCCCAGGGCCTTGGCGGTGTCGTCCCCCATGGCCATGGCGTTCAGCGGCCGGGCCAGGGACAGCGCGAGCACCATGCCGGCCGCCATGAACGGCAGCACCTGCACGATGGTCTCGCCGGTCGCCGAGGTCAGCGACCCCACCGTCCAGAACCGCATCCGGCCCAGCGCCGCCTCGTCCAGGATCATCACGGCCTGGAGGTAGCCGTAGAGCGCGGCACTGATCGCGGTACCGGCCAGCGCCAGCCGCACCGGCGTGGCACCCCGGCTGCCGCCCAGGAACCAGACCAGCGCGCCCACCGCCGCGGCCCCGCAGAACGCGAACCACACATAGCCGCTCAGGCTGGTGACGCCGAGGAAGGTGATGGCGGTGACGACGGCGGCGGAGGCACCCGCGTTGATGCCGAGCAGCCCGGGGTCGGCCAGCGGATTGCGGGTCAGCGCCTGGAGCACGGCACCGGCGAGGCCGAGCGCCGCTCCGGCGAGCAGCCCCAGCAGGGTCCTGGACAACCGGTCCGCGACGACGGTGTCCCCGTACGTCCCCGAGGCCTCGAACAGGCCGTGCCAGACCTGCTCCAGGGAGAGCCCGCGGGCACCGATCGCGATGCTCGCCAGCGCGACGGCCACCAGGATCCCCACGGAGACGAGCAGCCCGACGGCCCGTACCGCCCGGCGGTTCGGGGGCGCGGGAGCGGCCGCCGCGCGCGGCTCGGGAGGGCTTTCTACCAACACGCAGTTAGGTTAGCCTACCCTGCCAAGCAATCAAGATCTTCAACCGGCGCGAACGCGGGGCGCACGGACTCACAGACCCAGCCGCGCCAGCGCCTTCCCCCCGTCCAGCTCGCAGGCACCCTCCCCGCCCGCGGTCCACGCGGCGGCGCACAACGCCCGCAGCCCGTCCAGCGCCGCACCGTCCCCGCTCAGCTCCAGCCGCTCGCCGCCCGCCGTGGCCGTCCACCCCCCGCACCGGAAACCGTCCCCGGCCTCGACGACCTCCGGCTGCCCCGCCAGCAGCCCCCGCAGGTCCGCGTCCACATACGTCGGCCGGTGCCGGGGCTCCGCGGCCAGCAGCCGCGCCCCGTCCGTCACCCCGGTCAGCACCAGCAGCGAGTCGACGCCCCCGTTGAACGCCCCCTCGATGTCCGTGTCCAGCCGGTCCCCCACCACCAGCGGCCGCTCGGCCCCGGTCCGCAGGATCGTCTCGCGGTGCATCGGCGGCAGCGGCTTGCCCGCCACCGTCGGCTCGGCACCGGTCGCGATCCGCACCACCTCCACCGCGGCCCCGTTCCCCGGCGCGATGCCCCGGGCACCGGGGATCGTCAGATCGGTGTTGGACGCGAACCACGGCACCCCGCGCGCGATGGCGTAGCAGGCCTCGGCGAACCGCCCCCACGGCAACTCCGGCCCCCCGTACCCCTGCACCACCGCCGCCGGCTCGTCCTCCGCCGACTCCACCGGGACGAGCCCGCGCTCGCGCAGCGCCACCCGCAGCCCCTCCCCGCCGACCACGAGCACCCGCGCCCCCGCCGGCACCTGCTCGGCGACCAGCCGCGCCACCGCCTGCGCGGAGGTGATGACGTCGGACGCCTGCGTGGGTATCCCCAGCTCCGTCAGGTGCGCGGCCACCGCGTCCGGTGTACGCAGCGCGTTGTTCGTGACGTACGCCAAGTGCATCCCGCCGTCCCGCGCGGTCGCCAGCGAATCGACCGCGTGCGAGATCGCGTTGCCGCCCGCGTACACCACTCCGTCCAGGTCGAGCAGCGCCGTGTCGTACGCCTCGCTCAGCACCCGCCCACTGCCCGCGGGCCTCATCCTGACGCCCTGGCTCATCGCACACCGCTCCTCGTCCACGTCCGGTCTCTTTCCCCGATCATCCCCCATGCCACCGGCCCACGTACGATGCCGGGATGAACACAGCAGGTCACTCGGAAGCAACGGCGCGCCGAGGCCTGGAACTCACCCCGTTCCGAGGCCTGCGCTACGACCCCGACCGGGTCGGCAGCCTGGCGGCCGTGACATCACCGCCGTACGACGTCGTGGTCCGCCCCGACGGCCTGCACCACCTGGAGGCCGCCGACCCGCACAACATCGTCCGGCTCATCCTTCCCCAGGCCGCCACCCCCGCCGAGCGCAACGAACAGGCCGCCGGCACCCTGCGCCGCTGGCTCGCCGACGGCGTCCTGGCCGCCGACCCCGAGCCCGGCCTGTACGTCTACGAGCAGCAGGACGGCGCCGGCCTCCTGCAACGGGGCATCATCGGCGCCCTGCGCGTCTCCGAACCGTCGGAATCCGTGGTCCTGCCCCACGAGGACGTCATGCCGCACGTCGTCGCCGACCGCGCCGCCCTGATGCGCGCCACCGAGGCGAACCTGGAACCGCTGCTGCTGACCTACCGCGGCAACGGCTCGGCGGCCGGCGCCACCGCCGTCGTCGAGCGCACGGCGGACCTGCCCCCGCTGCTGGCCACCACCACGGAGGACGGCCACCAGCACCGCCTGTGGTCCGTGACCGACCCCGCCGACGTGGCCGCGGTCCAGGCCGACCTCGCCCGCCACCAGGCACTCATCGCCGACGGCCACCACCGCTGGGCGACCTACCGCCGGCTCCGCGCCGAGCACACCTCCCCCAGCCCCTGGGACTACGGCCTGGTCCTGCTCGTCGACACCGCCCGCTACCCCCTGCGCGTGCGCGCCATCCACCGTCTCCTGCACGGCCTGCCCGTCGCCGGCGCCCTCGCCGCCCTCGACGGCCTGTTCCGCGTACGCCACCTCGACGCGCCCCTCACCGAAGCGCTCGACCTGCTCGGCGACGCCGCCCGGGACGGCAACGCCTACCTCCTCGCCGGTGACGGCGGCTACCACCTCGTCGACCGCCCGGACCCGGCCCTGCTGGCCCGCACCGTCCCCGCCGGCCGCCCCGAGGCCTGGCGTTCCCTGGACGCCACCGTCCTGCACGCCACGCTCCTGGAGCACGTCTGGCGCATCCCCGAGGACTCCCCGGCCCACATCGCCTACATCCACGACGCCGCCGCCACGGTGGCCAAGGCGGAGCACGACGGCGGCACGGCCGTCCTCCTGCACCCGGTGCGCGAGGAGGTCGTCCGCGACCTCGCCCGCCAGGGCGTCACCATGCCCCGCAAGTCCACCTCGTTCGGCCCGAAACCCGCCTCGGGCCTGGTGCTGCGCGCCCTGGGCATCTGAACGCCGCCCACGACGAGAAGAGGGGCGGGACCACATCGGTCCCGCCCCTCTTTTCCGCGCGTCAGTCGCGAGTACCGTCCTCGCCCCGGTCCGGCTCGCCGCCCGTGCCGTCCTCGTCGAGCGCGTCGACGAACTCCACCCCGTCCAGCTCGGCGAGCCGGTCCGACGCGTCGGTGCTGCCGTCCCGGTCCGCCTCCACGGCCTTGGCGAACCACTCCCGCGCCTCGCGCTCCCGGCCGGCCGCGAGCAGCGCGTCGGCGTAGGCGTACCGCAGCCGCGCGGTCCACGGCTGTACGGCGCTGGAGGCCAGCTCCGGGCTCTGCAAGGTCACGATGGCCGCGTCCAGCTGCCCCATGTCACGGCGGGCGCCGGCCGCGACGAGCCGCATCTCCACCTGCCCGGCCTTGTCCAGCTTGTGCACCTCCGGCGCACCCGCCATGTCCAGGGCCTTCTCCGGCCGCCCGAGTCCGCGCTCGCAGTCCGCCATCAGCGGCCACAGCTCCACGGTCCCGGTCATCCGCCGCGCCGCCCGGAACTCGGCCAGCGCCTCGGCGTACTTCTGGTTGGCGTACGCAGCGAACCCGGCCGCCTCCCGCACCGCCGCGACCCGCGATGCCAGCCGCAGCGCGACCTTGGAGTAGCCGTACGCCCCCTCGGGGTCCTCGTCGATCAGCCGTGCGACCATCACCAGGTTCTTGGCGACGTCCTCGGCGAGCGTCTTGGGCAGGCTCTGGAGCTCCTGCCGCACGTCCTTGTCGATCTCGTCGCCGGTGACGTCCTCCGGGATCGGCAGCCGCTTGATCGGCTCGCGGTCCCGGTCACGGTCCCGCTCCTCACGGAAGCGCCCACCGCCGCCGCGCCGGTCGTCGCCGCCCCGGCCGCGGAAGCCACCGCCACCGCCACCGGGCCGCCCGCCTCGGTCGTCCCGGCGCGGCCCACGGCCCCCGCGGTCGTCCCGGCCCCGGAACCCGCCGCGCTCCCCACGGCTGTCGTCCCGGCGGAATCCTCCACGGTCACCGTCACGGCGGTCGTCCCGGCGGAAACCGCCGTCGCGGTCATCACGACGGAAACCGCCGTCGCGGTCGTCGCGACGGAATCCTCCACGGTCACCGTCACGCCGGTCGTCCCGACGGAAGCCGCCATCGCGGTCGTCACGGCGGTCGTCACGGCGGACATCGCGCCGATCGTCCCGTCGGAAGCCGCCGCGGTCACCGCGGTCGTCGCGCCGATCGTCGCGCCCGAAGCCGCCGTCGCGGTCGTCGCGCCGGCCGTAGCCGCCGCCTCGGTTGTCGTCCCGGCGGAACCCTCCGCGGTCACCGTCACGCCGGTCGTCACGCCGGCCGTAGCCGCCGCCACCGCGGTTGTCGTCCCGCCGGAAGGCGGGCCGGTCACCGCGGTCGCCGCGCTCGTCGCGTCGGTCATCGCGACGGTCGTCGCGTCGGTCGTCGCGTCGGAATCCCCGGTCACGGTCGTCTCCCCGGAACCCGCGGTCCCGGTCGTCGCGACGCGGACCGCGGTCCCGGTCGTCACCACGCCGGTCGTCACGGCGGTCGTCGCGCCGGCCGTAGCCGCCACCGCGGTTGTCGTCGCGGCGAAACCCGCCACGGTCGCCGCGGTCGCCGCGCTCACCTCGGTCGTCCCGGCGGTAGCCACCACGGTCACCACCGTCGCGACGGCCGAAACCGCCCCGGTCGCGGTCGTTGCGCTCGCCGCCCCGGCGGAACCCGCCGCGGTCGCCGCGATCCCCACCATCCCTGCGCCGCTGGTCGCGCTCCGGACGGTCGTCGGGAGAGTTGGTGGACATCGGTGACTCCTGTCTTCGGTACCGCAAGCATTGTAAAAACGAAAGGACCCCTGGTCCCAGCTGAACGCTGGTGACCAGGGGTCCTTCCAAAGATTGTTCGGCGGCGTCCTACTCTCCCACAGGGTCCCCCCTGCAGTACCATCGGCGCTGTAAGGCTTAGCTTCCGGGTTCGGAATGTAACCGGGCGTTTCCCTCACGCTATGACCACCGAAACCCTAATGGTTTCGAGCGAACAAGCACACTCTTCTGTTATGCGTTCTGCTCAAACCGGCAACGGTCGTTGCCTCAGAACTAACACAGTGGACGCGAGCAACTGAGGACAAGCCCTCGGCCTATTAGTACCGGTCAACTCCACACGTTACCGTGCTTCCATATCCGGCCTATCAACCCAGTCGTCTACTGGGAGCCTTACCCCATCAAGTGGGTGGGAGTCCTCATCTCGAAGCAGGCTTCCCGCTTAGATGCTTTCAGCGGTTATCCCTCCCGAACGTAGCCAACCAGCCATGCCCTTGGCAGAACAACTGGCACACCAGAGGTTCGTCCGTCCCGGTCCTCTCGTACTAGGGACAGCCCTTCTCAAGACTCCTACGCGCACAGCGGATAGGGACCGAACTGTCTCACGACGTTCTAAACCCAGCTCGCGTACCGCTTTAATGGGCGAACAGCCCAACCCTTGGGACCGACTCCAGCCCCAGGATGCGACGAGCCGACATCGAGGTGCCAAACCATCCCGTCGATATGGACTCTTGGGGAAGATCAGCCTGTTATCCCCGGGGTACCTTTTATCCGTTGAGCGACGGCGCTTCCACAAGCCACCGCCGGATCACTAGTCCCGACTTTCGTCCCTGCTCGACCCGTCGGTCTCACAGTCAAGCTCCCTTGTGCACTTACACTCAACACCTGATTGCCAACCAGGCTGAGGGAACCTTTGGGCGCCTCCGTTACCCTTTAGGAGGCAACCGCCCCAGTTAAACTACCCATCAGACACTGTCCCTGATCCGGATCACGGACCCAGGTTAGACATCCAGCACGACCAGACTGGTATTTCAACGACGACTCCACCTGAACTGGCGTCCAAGCTTCACAGTCTCCCAGCTATCCTACACAAGCCGAACCGAACACCAATATCAAACTGTAGTAAAGGTCCCGGGGTCTTTCCGTCCTGCTGCGCGAAACGAGCATCTTTACTCGTAGTGCAATTTCACCGGGCCTATGGTTGAGACAGTCGAGAAGTCGTTACGCCATTCGTGCAGGTCGGAACTTACCCGACAAGGAATTTCGCTACCTTAGGATGGTTATAGTTACCACCGCCGTTTACTGGCGCTTAAGTTCTCAGCTTCGCCCGGACGAATCCAAGCTAACCGGTCCCCTTAACGTTCCAGCACCGGGCAGGCGTCAGTCCGTATACATCGCCTTACGGCTTCGCACGGACCTGTGTTTTTAGTAAACAGTCGCTTCTCGCTGGTCTCTGCGGCCACCCCCAGCTCAAGGAGCAAGTCCTCTCACCGGGTGTGGCCCCCCTTCTCCCGAAGTTACGGGGGCATTTTGCCGAGTTCCTTAACCATAGTTCACCCGAACGCCTCGGTATTCTCTACCTGACCACCTGAGTCGGTTTAGGGTACGGGCCGCCATGAAACTCGCTAGAGGCTTTTCTCGACAGCATAGGATCATCCACTTCACCACAATCGGCTCGGCATCAGGTCTCAGACACAAGGTGTGCGGATTTGCCTACACACCGTCCTACACCCTTACCCCGGGACAACCACCGCCCGGGATGGACTACCTTCCTGCGTCACCCCATCACTCACCTACTACCAGCTCGGGTCACCGGCTCCACCACTCCCCATCACTCCGAAGAGATCAAGGGCGGCTTCACGGGCTTAGCATCACTGGATTCGATGTTTGACGCTCCACAGCGGGTACCGGAATATCAACCGGTTATCCATCGACTACGCCTGTCGGCCTCGCCTTAGGTCCCGACTTACCCTGGGCAGATCAGCTTGACCCAGGAACCCTTAGTCAATCGGCGCAAACGTTTCTCACGTTTGTATCGCTACTCATGCCTGCATTCTCACTCGTCAACCGTCCACAACTACCTTCCGGTGCTGCTTCACCCGGCAGACGACGCTCCCCTACCCATCCACACACCCGTTGGGGCTTCTGTGTGAATGACACGACTTCGGCGGTACGCTTGAGCCCCGCTACATTGTCGGCGCGGAATCACTAGACCAGTGAGCTATTACGCACTCTTTCAAGGGTGGCTGCTTCTAAGCCAACCTCCTGGTTGTCTGTGCGACTCCACATCCTTTCCCACTTAGCGTACGCTTAGGGGCCTTAGTCGATGCTCTGGGCTGTTTCCCTCTCGACCATGGAGCTTATCCCCCACAGTCTCACTGCCGCGCTCTCACTTACCGGCATTCGGAGTTTGGCTAAGGTCAGTAACCCGGTAGGGCCCATCGCCTATCCAGTGCTCTACCTCCGGCAAGAAACACACGACGCTGCACCTAAATGCATTTCGGGGAGAACCAGCTATCACGGAGTT